>JBDKHD010000210.1:0-5168 GCA_039797885.1 Pseudomonadota bacterium | reverse complement strand
TTATTGGCCATTCTTTGGGCGGCATCATCGGTACCACCTTCGTGGCGGTTAATAACGATCCGCAGGTGCAAACTTACAACAAAAACCTGCCAAAAATCCAAGCGGCTATTTTGGGTAACGCAGGCGCTGGCGTTGTGAAACTGCTGGAAAACTCACCCTCTATTGGTGGTGCGAAAATCCTACCTGGCTTACAGGCTGCGAACCCAACCTTGGTGCAAGGCTCAGCCAACCTAGAGAAATTCTTTGGTGTAATGCAAGCCATGGTAGACAGTGCTGATCCTATCAACTTCGCTTCAGGTTCAGGTTTGGCCAATACGCCTGTATTGGTGTACGAAGCTGTGGGTGGTGTTGGTGGTGCCAAAACTGACCTAGTGGTACCAAATAATGCCTTGGGTGCCACAGTGGCTACCGCGAAGTCTTACTTGGCAGGTACTGATGCCTTAATTCAGGAATTGGGCATCACTAAGGCGGTAAATTCAAAAACAGCAACGGAAGGTACTAACTTAGGCTCGTCTGGCTACTACTATCCTAGCGTAACTAATACCGAAAAAGTGCGTGTTGCTATTCGTATGGGTGCAGGCGATCACGGAACCTTCTCGAGTGCAGCTTCTGCAGAAGATACGGACGACAATAAACTGGGTCAAAAAGCCTTTACTGAAATGTACGGTCAGATTGCGACCTTTATTTCTGCTGCACCTTATGCTGCTAATGGCGGTGCTTTAGGTAATGCTGGTGGCGCTCCATTAAAAGGCTTCCTTGTAAAAGATACTTCTGTACTGGAGCAAGCGGAGTAATCCGCTTTGTCTCAGGCTAAGAGAATATTGGAGATAATAATGAAAAAAATATTCGTAACATCCGCAATGAAAAAATTGCCTTTGGCGGTCGCTGTCACCGGTATGTTTGGTTTCGCAGGCGCTCATGCTGTTGAGTTTAATTTTGGCGAACTGAGTGCCCAAATCGACAATAACGTCAGCTATGGTGTGGCATGGCGCACCGAAAAGCCCGATGCGGGTCAGGTTATGCCTGGCAACGCTACGGCTATGGGCTTTACTGGCAAAGGTCCCTCCTACAACTACGACGACGGCACGCTGAACTACAAGCAGTGGGACGTGTATACCAATAACGTGAAATGGAACGGCGACCTAGAAGTGAAATACGCCAACTACGGTGTGTTTGCTCGTGCTCGTGCTTGGTATGATCAAGCCATTATGGATGAAACGCCTCGCTTTAAAGAGTTCAATTCGGCGACTAAATCCTATGCGGGGGCAGGGGCTGAGCTGCTCGATGCCTTCGTCTGGGCGGATTACGACTTGGTAGGCATGCCTATCAACCTGCGTGTCGGCCGTCAGGTCGTGAACTGGGGTGAGAGCACCTTTATTCAAGGCGGTATCAATAGCATCAACCCAGTGGATGCTTCTGCCTTCCGCCGCCCTGGCGCGGAAATCAAAGAAGGTATGCTGCCTGTGAATATGGTCTATGCCTCTGTGGGCTTAACCTCTGGCACTACCTTAGAAGCTTTCTACCAACTGCAATGGGAAAAAACCCGTACCGATCCCTGTGGTACGTTCTTTAGTACGGTGGACTTCGTTGCCGATGGTTGCGGCCCTGTGGTCTTAGGTGGCACGGCGGATGAGCGCGATATGCTGGAGTTCCGTGATCAGGAAATCGCGACTGGTGTACCGTTAAGCCAGCGTGTTTCCCCCATGACTGAGCGTATCGACGATGCCGAGCCTCGTGACGACGGCCAGTTTGGTGTGGCCTTGCGCACCTATACCGAGCTGTTTGGTGGTACTGAGTTTGGCCTGTACTACATGAACATTCACAGCCGTCAGCCCTATATCAACGGTGTCTTGACCAACCAAGATCGTTTGGGTGTGTTAAGCAATGGAGTGGGCAGTACCGCCTCCATTAACCCGACAGCGACATACGATACTTACCGTCCGTTGTATCAAATTGCTTACCCAGAAGACATCCAAATCATGGGTGCTAGCTACTCGTTAAGCTTGCCTAATGGCGCGTCTTTGGGTGGTGAGCTGAGCTACCGCCCTGATATGCCGCTGCAATGGAACGCCTTTGAGCTGATTTTGGCGGGTAACGGTGTGCCTTGGAGTCGTATGTATCAACAAAAAGTTACTGAAGCGGGTACTGGAAACGCCTCCAGTGTTTACGGCGAAATCGCCGAAGGTAGCGATAAGTTTGATATGTGGCAATTCCAGACCACTTATATTCAGTTCTTTGATCGCGTCTTAGGTGGCGACCAATTGGCCTTGGCCGCAGAGGTGGGTGTCACTCACGTTGCGGGCTTGCCCAGCTTGGATAAAGCACGTTATGGCCGCTCAGGTGCTTACGGTATCGGTAATAACGGCGGGGTAGGTAATTTCTTACCAGCAGGAGTATCAGCAGGCACAGATATGTGCTCTTTCGGTACGCCAGCAACCAATAGCGCACGAAATGAGAATGATTCTTACTGCACCGATGAAGGCTACGTCACCGACTGGTCAGGCGGTATCCGCTTGCGCGCAGGTTTGACCTTCAACAACGCCTTTGCAGGTGTAAACATGACTCCCAATATCAACTTAGGCTATGACTTAGGCTACGGCCCAGAGCCAGGCGCGCAGTTTATCGACAAGCGTTTGAGCTACGGTGTGGGTGCGTCATTCGTTTACCTGAACAACACCACGGTTGATGTGACCTACGCAGGCTTTGACGGTGGCGATTACGATCAGATGATCGATCGTGACAACGTATCCTTGGCCGTGAAATACGCATTCTAATAGCGAAAGTGAATTTTAAGAGGTAAAAATAATGATGAAAAAACAAGTGAAACTTCTTGCCAGCGCTATTGCGCTGGCCTTTGCCGCCAGCGGTGCGTTTGCTGGATCGCAAGCCGATGCCGACAAGCTCGGCCAAAGTCTGACGCCCATCGGTGCCGAAAAAGCGGGCAACGGCGGCGCGATTCCTGCTTGGGATGGCGGCCTGACCAAAGCGCCTGCGGGCTTTAAAATGGGCGACAAACCCGTCAATCCGTTTCCTGGCGACCAAGTAAAGTTCACCATTACGGCGAAGAACTACAAAGAATACGCGGCGAATCTGACCGACGGCCAAAAAGCCATGTTTGTGAAATACCCAGAAACTTACAAAATTCCTGTGTATGAAACACGTCGTACCTCGGCTTACCCTCAGCGTGTGTATGACGTTACTAAAAAGAATGCGGTAACCACCAAACTGGTCGAAGGCGGTAACGGTTTGGAGAGCTACGTTGAAGGCGTGCCATTTCCTCTGCCTAAAGAAGGTGTGGAAGCCATATGGAACCACATTACTCGTTATCGTGGTGGTAGCGTGATGCGTGTGGTTGGACAGGCGACTCCTCAGCCCAATGGCGAGTTTTCTATCGTGCGTTTGCAAGATGAGTTTACCTTTGCTACCAACCTCAGCGATGCCGACCCAGCTCGTGATAAAAACATGCTGTTCTTTTTCAAACAGGATGTGCTGTCACCTGCGCGTTTAGCGGGTAATGTGCTTTTGGTTCACGAAACCATCAACCAAGTAAAAGAGCCGCGTAAAGCTTGGGTGTATAACGCAGGCCAACGCCGCGTGCGTTTAGCGCCTCAGGTGTCTTATGACGGCCCAGGCACGGCGTCCGATGGTATGCGTACCTCTGACAATTTGGATATGTATAACGGTGCGCCCGATCGTTACGATTGGAAGCTGGTAGGCAAGCAAGAGCTGTATATCCCTTACAACTCGTACAAGCTAAAAGACACCAAGCTGAAATACAGCGATATCGTTAAGGCAGGCCACATCAATCAAGATCTGACTCGTTATGAGTTGCACCGTGTATGGAAAGTGGAAGCCACTTTGAAACCTGGCAAGCGCCATATCTACGCCAAGCGTACCTTCTATTTAGATGAAGATACCTGGCAAGCCACTGAAATCGACCACTATGATGGTCGTGGTGAGCTGTGGCGTGTGGCTGAAGCGCATAACCTAATGTATTACGATTACACCGTGCCTTGGTATGCTGTTGAAACCCTGTATGACCTGACTTCAGGCCGTTACTTGGTGCTGGGCTTGGATAACGAAGAACCCACTTCTTATCAATTTGGTTTCAAACGTTCAAGCGGTGATTACACGCCTAACGCCTTGCGTCGTGAGGGTGTGCGTTAATAGTCAGAAGCGAAGAATGAAAAAGGGCGCAGCATATGCGCCCTTTTTTTTGCTTTTTTGGTGTTGAAGATTACATTTCGCGGTCGTTATTGAACTCGTAGTGCATGGATTTTTGCGGAGCTTGCAGGTAGTAGCCTTGAATAAAGTGCGCGCCCATCTGCCAGAGCGTGGCAACCGAGGTGGCGTTTTCAACCAAGGGCACGATGGTGATTTTGTCTTCTTCATGCAGCTGCTTGAGGATTTCGGTAAGGTTCTTTTGCGCGCTGCTGTTGTTCAGTTCTTGGGTGAACGAGCCATCTACCTTGACGTAGGCCACGGCCAAGCGTTTGAGTATTTGCATGGGGTTGAGCGCACAGCCATAGCGGCTCATCGACAGTGGAATGCCGCGTTCTTGCAGGGCGTGAGAGAAATCCTGCACTTGCTTGAGCATGCGGCTGGCGTCGTCTTCATGGAATTGAAATATTAACGAGCCTTTGGGCAGTTTGGCAGTGCTCATGGCCATGCTGATCCAAGCGGGCAGGCTTTCGTCGGCCAAAGAAGGCGCGCAGAGGTTGATAAAGGCGCGCGTGTTATGCGCCGCACTGTGGCGTTCAATAAGGAGTTTGGTGGTATTGATGATGACCCAGCGGTCGATTTTGCGTTTTACGTCGTCGCTGATATTGGGGTTGGAGAAAAAATCACCCGCAGACACTTCGGTGCTGTCGGAGATTTTCAGGCGTAAATAGGTTTCGTAATGTTCTGCTTCGTCGCCCTGTAGGCTGATGAGTGGCTGGAACATCAGGTGAAAGTGGTTGTTACGAATGGCCTCGATCAGTATTTTTTCGAGGTTTTGCTGGTTTTGTTCTGGGTCATCTTGGGTAAAGAGTAAAACGGCATTGCCGTCTTTGTTGTGTTCTTCTTTGCGCACGTTATCGCAGGCGCGCATGGCTTGTTGCAGTACGTCGTCTGGGCGCGAGTTGCTTTCGGTGATTAGGGTGACGCCAATTCGCGCGGTTAGGGTA
>JBDKHD010000209.1:0-2843 GCA_039797885.1 Pseudomonadota bacterium | reverse complement strand
AATTATTTTCCCCAAGAAATCACAACGTCTGCACCTATTGCCGCGACCGAAAACTCGCCTGTAGCACCGCCTGTGCAAAGAGCTTTAAGCGCGGTAGCCAAGCTGACTGTTGAAATGAATTTACCTATAGCTGAAAACTGCGAAGAGCTTAGCGATGGCTGGCAATGTTTGTGGCTGGATTTGCCTTTGGATATTTTGAAAAAAATTCAGCGTCCGATTATGGTGCAGCTGCGCAGCGACGTGCAAAGCCGCTGGGCGTTATTGATGCCCAATACCGCTGCGTCTTTGTATCAGCGTCAGGCTTTGGTGCTGTGGCAGCCGCCTGTGGCTTATGATAACGAGCCTGTGCGGCCAAATACCGTGCACGAGGTGGTAGGTTGGGTAAGAGAAAAACTGGGTATGCAGGAGCAAAGCTGGCAAAGCATTGCGCCAAGCTCAGCCGAATCATCCATTGGGAATCTTTTTTACGACCCGTTGTTGGTGCAGAAAGTGGTGGAGTTTCAGCGTGATAGGGGTGTGCCGCCAGATCGTATTTTAGGCCCGCAAACCTTGTATTTATTGTGGGCGAGGGAAGGCTGATGTCTTATATTTTGGATGCGCTAAAAAAATCTCAACAAGAGCGAGAGGCGCAAAATAACGAGCACAATACGCCCAGTTTAAGAGTGGACGAGCCTGCAAAAAAAGACTTACGGCCGTGGTTGACGTTCGCGACGGTGATTATTTTTTTACTGGCTCTATGGCTGGGTTTTGAGAAATTCTGGGCGTCAACCCCTGCGTATTCTCCAGCGCCAGCCCCTACTGATCATGCCACTGTGCAAGTGCCAGCTCCGAGCATTATTAAAACACCCGTAGCGCAAATGACAGCTGTGGCTTTGGCACCCGTAGAAGAAGCGGAATTAACCGAGTACAGCTTAACAGATACGGCTGCGCCTGTTTTTTCTTCAGCTAAAGCCGTAGCACACCAAGCACAGTCTGAACAAAAAACCGAATCTAAACCTGAACCCAGACCACAAGAAAAAATTCCAGAGCCAAAAATCGAGTCTGAAAAAGCTCAAGTCGATACCACCTCTGAAAAGCGTGCCTTGCCACCTCTTACGACCTTAAGAAAAATCCCTGCCTTGTTTATTAACAGTCATATATACAGCAGTGTTGCAGCGCAGCGCAGTGTCACTATCAATAATCGACAATGGCGTGAAGGCGACCCCTTAACGCAGGATGTGATTATTCAGGCTATTACCCCGCAAGGTGTGCTTTTGCAAGTAGATGGCTACAGCATTACCGTTAATCGTTCGCAAGGCTGGCAGCCTATTGATGGGCGTTGAGGTAAACAGTGCTAAATAATGAAACTAAAGAGCGCATTCAAGCCTTGTATCGTGAGTGCACGCAAAGCTTAGAGTTAAAGCCTCGCTACGGTCAGCGCTTGATGATTGCGGAAATTGCTAAAGCTTTGGGTGCAATAAGCGAAGACGATAAAGGCTTGCGTTGTAACGATGCTGGTATTGCCGTGGTTGAGGCGGGCACGGGTACAGGAAAAACTTTGGCCTACTTATTGGCCGCTTTACCCATAGCGATAGCCAAAGAAAAAAAGCTGATTGTTTCTACCGCAACCGTTGCCCTGCAAGAGCAAATTTTAGATAAAGACTTGCCCAATTTAAAAAAGAGTATTTCTTTGCCTTTTAATTACGCTTTGGCGAAGGGGCGCGGGCGTTATTTGTGTTTATTAAAACTCGATAAAGCCTTGCAGCATTTATCTGGTGTGCTTTCAACTATTGATTTATTTGAACAAACTCCCGAAGAGCAAGACCGCGATCTGTATGAAAAACTCTCCAGCCAATATGGCAGTGGGCAATGGGACGGTGATCGCGATCGCTTAGTAGAGAATATGACGGATGAGCAGTGGCAACTTTTAACCGCGACACATCGTGAGTGTTCGGGGCGGCGTTGCCCTTCTTATAATAATTGCGCTTTTTATCGTGCGCGTGCAGCGGTGGAAGAGGCCGATATTGTCGTCGCCAATCACGATTTGGTTTTGGCGGATTTATCTTTGGGTGGCGGCTTTGTTCTGCCTGCACCTGAGCGTGCGATTTATGTTTTTGATGAAGGTCATCATTTAGCAGATAAAGCGTTGAATCATTTTCGCTGGGATATTGGTGTGCGCGCCCAGAGGCAGTGGCTGCAACAGCTTGAGAAAGCCTTAAAACAATTTATTGAAAAAGTGGGTATGCCTGGGGCGCTGGCAGGAACCTTGGCGCGTGCGCCAGAGCAGACCGCAGAGTTGTTGCAAGGCTTATCGTTAGTGTGGCCGTATTTGACGGACATTTTAGGGCAGGATGAGCGTCATCGTTTTAGTGAGGGGAAAATTCCTGAAGCTTTGCGTGAATTGCTGACGCACATAAAAGCCCCACTTCAGCTGTTATTGGCCTGTTTAACGGCACTCAATGAGTTATTGCAAAAAGCACTGGACCCGAAGAACGAAGGCGAAGTGACCAAGCAACAGGCTGAAACCTGGCATGCTAATTTTGGTTTGTTTTTAGCGCATGCAGAAAATTTGAACGAAGCCTTAACTTGGTTGTGCGCACAAGAAAATAAGGATGATATTCCTGTTGCACGCTGGCTGTCTTATGTTGCTTTTGGAAAAAATCAGGATGTGTGTTTAAGCGCCTCTCCTATTTCGGTGGCGGGGCAATTACGCAAAGATTTATGGTGGCGTGCTTATGGTGCGGTTGTTACCTCTGCTACTTTGATGGCGTTAAACAGTTTTAATAAGCTCAGTTTCGACACGGGTTTGCCAGCTTGGAGCCATTACCAACGAGTGCCCAGCCCCTTTGATTATGCCAAGCTGG
>JBDKHD010000208.1:0-3396 GCA_039797885.1 Pseudomonadota bacterium | reverse complement strand
AAGCCCGCAATGCCTGCCTCGGCAATGGCTTCGACCAAAGCCGCCGCAGGCAGTTTTTCCAGCTCGGTTATACCCAGCTTGGTAAAGAGGCTAGAGTGCTCAAGCCATTGCTCTTGGCCGTCGGGAATAAGCTCAATGCACAGTTCAGATAAGCCAGAGCTGTGGGCGATGGGCCTGGGAGCAATCTGGCTGATGCGCCCAGAGGTCGGCGCGTGAACATTGAGCGAACGTGCGCCCTGTGCGCGGGCAATCACTTGGCCTTTTAGCACAAGCTCACCCACGGCCACACAAGGGCGGGCAGGGCTGCCGCTGTGCTGGCGCAAGGGCAAAACCAGCACAGGCGGTAAGCTCAGTGCTTGAATGGGCGTTTGGCTGGATTGGGTTTTGTTTTCGCTGGGGTGAATGCCACCGTGGAAAGTATGTAACTTAATGGGCTGCATTAGGCTTGTCCTTATCGCTGGCAATCAAAGTGGTACTTGCTGGTGGTTGCCAGATCCAAGTGCTGGTGGTGGTTTCAACGGGGCGCATTTCGATGCAATCCACAGGGCATGGCTCGACGCACAGGTCGCAGCCTGTGCATTCGCTGCTGATGACGGTGTGCATTTGTTTGGCTGCACCCAAAATGGCGTCCACTGGGCAGGCTTGAATGCACTTGGTGCAGCCGATGCACTCGTCTTCACGAATGTAAGCCACCATAGGTACGGCTTTTTCGACACCGTGTTCGGCGTCCAATGGCTCGGCTTCTACGCCCAGTAAATTGGCGATGGCGTCGATGGTGCTTTGCCCGCCAGGTGGGCAGCGGTTGATTTTTTCCCCATTGGCAATGGCCTCAGCGTAAGGCTTGCAGCCTGGGAAACCGCACTGGCCGCACTGGGTTTGTGGCAATAAATTATTGACTTGATCGGCAATGGGATTGCCTTCAACCTTGAATTTTTCGGCGGCAAAACCCAGCAAACTGCCAGAAAAAAAGGCCAAAAGCGCCAAAGGCAAAGCAGCAAGAAGGATATAAGCCAAGACAGTTAACATAGTGGCCTCAAATGCTGACTAAGCCAGTAAAACCCATAAAGGCCAGTGCCATCAGCCCCGCACTGAGCATGGCAATGGATGCGCCTTGAAAGGGTTTGGGGATATCGGCAATGGCAATGCGTTCACGCATGGCGGCAAAGAGCACCATCACCAAAGAGAAACCTGCCGCCGCACCAAAGCCATAAAAAACCGATTCGGCAAAGCTGTGGTTGCGCTTGACGTTTAAAAGCGCCACGCCCAGCACCGCGCAGTTCACGGTAATCAGCGGCAAAAAGATACCCAGCACACGGTACAATAGAGGGCTGGTTTTACGGATAACCAGCTCGGTAAAGCCCACCACCACGGCAATGACCATGATGAAACTGATGGTTTTTAAATAGGCCAAATCGAAGGGCAAAAGCAGGTAGGTGTAAACCAAATAACTGCAAACAGAGGCCAGCGTCAGCACAAAAGTGGTGGCCGCTCCCATGCCGATGGCCGTTTCCAACTTGTTGGATACACCCATAAAAGGGCACAGGCCTAAAAACTGCACCAAAACGAAGTTATTCACCAACACAGTGCTGACCAAAATCAGCAAAAACTCGGTCATCTTTTTATCCCAGCTTGAGAAAAATCGCGGCATTATCCCAGAAAAAGCCCTAAGCGGCCAAGCGCCGCTAACGGCTTACAGGGCTTTACCTCGTTATTTCTTGATGCGCCTCAAGGCGCTGCTATTCGCGTTGGACTGTTGTTTGGCGCGGCTACGTTTTCGCTCGACTGGGCGGCTAATTCGGAAATAACACCAGCCCGGGTGGTACAGCTTGGGTTGGTTTAAGCGGTAGACAAATATTTATCCGCGCCCAGCCTTCGCGGCAGGGTGATTTCATGTTCTGATGTTCGATAGTAAGGGTATCCAGCGTAGAGTATGTGAATGAGGTTCTCTCCCAACGAAACTTCATGCCCTCAGAATAGGCCGCTATCACTTCCATCTCTTCACTCTCTTTTGTTGATAATTCAATAGTTGATGGCGGTTGATTTGGCTTAGCTAGTGCCCAAGCCCAAGGCAAATTTAAAAGAAATATATTATCCAGGCGCTTCGAATCAGATATATCCATAGTCACTACTGTCCGGTTCATTTAAATCAGCCTCAGTTGCAGAAAGTCATCGGGTAAATCAGGTGGCTTCCTGAAGACTTCCAGCAGTGGCATTTTTTCTAATATTAACGATTTAATTCTCGTCGATACCTGTATCAGTGACTTGTCTGGGCACAGAGATTGTTGAATTAATCGCAATAGTACATAGCTAATCATGGCCACCAAAATTTGCAGTTTGACGGCATTTTCTGATGTACCATAAAAGCGTTTTATCTTTAAATTTTGCTTAATCCATTTAAAAAATAACTCGATTTGCCAGCGTTGTTTGTACAGGTCGGCAACTTCCAGAGCTGTGCGTTTGAGGTCGCTCGTAAAAAATACCAGCTCCTTCTGATCGCTTTCTCGATGAAATACAATGCGCCTAAGAAGGCGATTTTTTAGCCTATCGTTGGTTCTGTTTTTTATGTGAATTAGCTCATCAGAAATGACGTTTTGACCAGCAGCTTCGCGTGTTTCTATGACTTCATAAGTCGTGCCTAATTTCATGCGACCGACAAAAAAGCAGTCTTCGTCCATGAGTTTTTTGAGCCACTCACCGCCGTTGTAGGCGCGATCAAAAACGTAGGTAACGCCTTTAAAAACAGGGATGTTGGCCACGGCCTTGCCATCGTGAACCTTGGCTTTAGTCATCTCAAAATAAATAGGAGTGACCGCATTAGGGTCATAGAGGGTGTGAATTTTAATTCCACTTTTATGCTCACGAAAATTCGCCCACTGATACTGGGACTTGCACAAAGAAATGGTGGTTGAATCGATGAGTTGCACCTGACCCATCACTTCGCGCAATTCTTTTTGCCTGGAAAGACGAGCCAGTAAGCGGTAAAAAACATCGTAGTAAACGGCGGTCGAGCGTTTTTGATTCGCCTCTGCCAAGGTGCTGCGGCGCACAGATTTTAAACCTAGGTGATAACCTTTGTGGGACTGCGCATCTAACTGCTCAACAAGGCCGCGCAGTGACGACGCGCCAGTTAATTGCCCAATGAGCAGGGCCACGAATTGATGCCAATAAGTAAAAGTTCGGATGTTCTTGTCAGCTGTAGTGGTCTAATAAATCCAGACACCCAATGAGGTGATAGCATAGCGTTATCAAAGAGGTGTTTATGAAAAGATTTACTCCAGAGTTTAAACAAGAAGCAGCGCTTTTAGTGATTGATCAAGGCTACTCCATAGCACAGGCTTGCTCAGCTATGAACGTCAGTGATGCGGCCATGCGGCGTTGGGTTGAGCAGTATCAACA
>JBDKHD010000207.1:0-4418 GCA_039797885.1 Pseudomonadota bacterium | reverse complement strand
CATAAATAAGCCAACCTAATAATAACGAGCCATGTGGCAAGATTCCTTTCGCGATAGTCAACAAGAACAAGCCCTTTTCCGCTCTCGTGCGGCCTTTATGGCCATAGTGGTGCTGATTATGGCTGCGCTCTTGGCAGTGCGCATGGCTTATCTGCAAGTAACGCTGCATCAAAAATACCGTGATCTTTCTGAAAACAACCGCCTACAACTGCGCCCTATTAACCCCAAGCGCGGGCTAATTTTTGATCGTAACGGCGTCATTTTGGCTGCAAACACCCCTTCTTACAGCCTCACCTTGGTCGTGGAGCGGGCGCTGAACCCACCTAAAACCCTAGACTTCCTTAATGAACTGGTTGGACTGCGCGACCGCAAGCAAATCGAAGAGCGCATAAAACAACGCCGCCCCTTTGAACCCATTATCCTGCGCCAACGCCTAAACGAAGAAGACATCGCTAAAATCATGGTCAATCGCCACTTTTTACCTGGCGTCGATATCGAAGCTCAACTGATTCGCCATTACCCGCAGGGCGATACCTTTGCGCACGTTTTAGGCTATGTCGGGCGCATTAACCAGCAAGAACAAGCGCATTTAGACAAAGACCCCGAACTCAAACGCCGCTACAGTGCCAGCCAGTTTATTGGCAAGCTCGGCATTGAAAAACACTACGAGCAAGACCTGCACGGCGACGTCGGCTATGAAAAAGTCGAGACCAACGCTCGTGGTCGCGCCATCCGCGTGGTCGAACGCATCCCACCGACCGCAGGCCAAGACATCACGCTTCAGCTCGATAGCCGCCTGCAACAGCTCGCACAAAAAGAAATGCAGGGAATGCGCGGCGCGTTGGTCGCCATCGAGATTGAAACAGGCGGCATCCTTAGCATCTACAGCAACCCAAGCTTCGACCCCAATGCCTTTGTTACTGGCATCTCATCCGCTGACTACAGCAAGCTACGCGACAACCCCGACAACCCGCTTTTCGACCGCACCACACGCGGCCAATACCCACCCGCCTCCACCTTAAAGCCCTTTATGGGGCTGGCGGTATTAAACTCGGGCGCGACGACCTGGCGGGAAACCATCCGTGACTTTGGCCACTTTCAGCTGCCTAAAGACGAGCGTATCTACCGCGACTGGAAGCGCGAGGGCCACGGCATAGTCAATATGGAGCGCGCCATCGTTGAATCTTGCGATATCTTTTTCTACGAGATGGCCACGCGCTCGGGGATTGACAACATCTACCCATTTTTGGCGCAGTTTGGCTTTGGCCGCGATATGACCTATGACGTCAGTAATGCCTTGCCTGGCCTATTGCCTGGCCGCGAATGGAAACGCGCACAACGACGCAGCTTTTGGTATCCAGGTGACACCGTCAACCTTGGCATTGGCCAAGGTTTTATGCTGGTAACACCCTTGCAAATGGCCACGGCAACGGCCGTTTTAGCCAGCAACGGCAAATGGCAAATTCCAAGGCTTATTGCCGCTCATAATGAAGCGCCAGCTCTTTTGCCACACGGGGATATTCCCGACATTGTGCTCAAAGACCCCAACAACTGGACGGCCATGCACAATGCCATGGGTAAGGTCATCTCCGATCCTCGCGGGACAGCCCACCGCCTAAATCAAAACAAAACCTTTAATATTGCTGGCAAAACAGGCACGGCCCAGGTCGTAGGGATTGCCCAAGATGCCAAATACGACTCCGCATCCTTGCGTGAACGCCTGCGCGACCACGCGCTCTTTATTGCCTTTGCGCCTGTTGAAAAGCCCAAAATTGCCATTGCTGTGATTATCGAAAACGGTGAATCGGCAACGCGCACTGCCGCGCCCATTGCCAAAGCGATCATTGATGAATACCTAGGAGGCTCGGAAGGTTAATGCCCAGTCAAGACTTTAGCCGCACCCTAGCCACAGGCGGCCAATCAGGGTTTTCGGCCAGCAAAATGTGGTTTGCACGCCTGCATTTGGACTTACCCTTAGTTTTGCTGTTGTTGGCGCTGGCCTGTACGGGCTTATTGGTTCTGTACAGTGGCAGCGGCCGCAGCATCGAGATGGTCGGCCGCCAGTCTTTGCATTTTTTAGCGGGCTTTACTGTGATGCTGGTGTTGGCACAGCTGCCACCGCGTGCCTTTCAAACTTCGGCCATTTGGTTCTACGGCCTAGGCGTTTTGACCTTGACGGCGGTGTTACTGTTTGGCACTGAGGCTAAAGGGGCGCAGCGATGGCTGAGCCTACCTGGGCTGCCACGCTTTCAACCTTCAGAGCTCATGAAACTGGCGCTACCCATGACCATTGCCTGGTTTATGGCCAAACGCCCCATGCCTGCTCGCTTTAAAGATGTGGTGCAGGCCTTAGTGCTGATTCTGATTCCTACCCTGCTGATTCTAAAACAACCCGACTTAGGTACGGCCATCCTGATTTGCGCCACAGGCGTTTTGGTGATTTTTTTTGCAGGGCTGTCTTGGACGCTGATTATTTCCATGGTGGGCGTGGTGGCGGCGATTACCCCAGTGATGTGGATGTTCGTCATGCACGATTATCAAAAAAGGCGAGTGCTGACCTTCCTCGACCCAGAGAACGATCCGCTTGGCTCGGGCTGGAATATCATCCAATCTAAAACCGCCATCGGCTCAGGGGGCATACAGGGCAAGGGCTGGCTACTTGGCTCGCAGTCGCACCTGGAGTTTCTGCCTGAAAGCCATACCGACTTTATCATTGCGGTACTGGCTGAAGAGCTGGGGCTGATTGGGGTGCTGCTGCTCTTGTGCCTCTATCTGGCCATCGTACTGCGTGCGCTGTATTTGGCTTCGCAAAGCGACAGCCTCTTTGGCAAGCTCCTAGCAGCAAGCCTAGCGGTGACCTTTTTCATCTATGTCTTTGTGAACATTGGCATGGTTAGTGGTATCTTACCCGTGGTCGGTGTGCCTCTGCCGTTAGTGAGCTACGGCGGCACCTCGGTCATCAGTTTATTAGCTGCGTTTGGGGTGTTGATGTCGATGTGCACCCACAATAAAAAATAGGAAGAAGTATGTACGGAAATCGCATGAAAAAGCCGTTATTCGCCAGCCTTATCTTAGGATTGAGCTTGCCCAGTTTTGCGGCCTACGACAGCCATCCCAGAGCGGAAGAATTTATCGCTGAAGCCAGCAAAGAATACCAACTTCCCCCCGAACACCTGCGCCAGTGGCTGGCTCAGGCCGAAAAGCTGGACTCCGTGCTGGAAGCCATTGCCCGCCCCGCTGAAAAAGTGCGCGAATGGGACAGCTACCAAGATATTTTTCTGACCCCACAGCGCATAGCTCAAGGGCAAGAGTTCGTTAAAAAGCATCAAGCTATTTTAAAAGAAGCCGAGCAGACCTACGGCGTAGACCGCTACATAGTCGCCGCCATCATTGGCGTCGAAACTTTTTACGGCACACGTCAAGGCAACTACCGCGTGCTCGATTCGCTCTCGACCTTGGCCTTTGACTATCCCGACCGCCCGCTGTTTTGGCGTGAACTCAAAGCCTTCTTTGCTTTGGCCGAAAAAGAAAAGCTCGATGCCGCCACATTAAAAGGCTCCTACGCAGGCGCGATGGGCTACGGCCAGTTTATTCCGACCAGCTTTTTGCGCTTTGCTGTGGATGCCGATCAAGACGGCAAGCGCGACCTGTGGGCCAACCCCAAGGACGCCATTTTCAGCGTGGCCAATTACTTTAAAGAACACGGCTGGCGTACAGGCGAAGGCGTAACCCAGCGCGTGCACGTTAAAGGTGAGCAGTTCGTCACCATTGCCAACGACGACTTAAAACCCAAATGGACAGTCGCCGATCTTAAAAAAATGGGCATCGACCCCACCCAAGCCATAGCCGATGACAGGGCCGCCAACCTCGTGCAGCTGCAAGGTAAGCTGGGTGCGGAATTTTGGCTAGGTGAATACAACTATTATGTGATTACGCGCTACAACCACAGCCGCCTCTATGCTATGGCGGTCTACCAGCTCAGTGAGGCCTTACGTTGAAGTTTTACCTCGTTTTAGGCGGCGCTTTGTGCTTGGCCGCCTGTGCCAGCCACCCGCCCGCGCCCACATCAGAGCCGTCACCGACGGTCGCAGCAACCGACGACAACCCCAACGCGGGGCGCTATGAGCACGACCAAGACTACACACCCAAGCCCATCGACGATGTGCTGTCCTTGCCCGAACCCACGCCCAAAGACGAGCCTCGCAGCGTCCTAGGCAACCCCAAAAGCTACAAAGTCTTGGGTAAAACCTACGAAATTTTGAGCGATGCCAGCACCTACAAAGAGCGCGGCAAAGCTTCTTGGTACGGCATGAAGTTTCACGGCCATCGCACCTCCAACGGCGAAATGTACGATGTTTATCAGTTCACCGCCGCCCACAAAACCTTACCTCTACCCAGCTATGTGCGCGTCACTCGTG
>JBDKHD010000206.1:0-9471 GCA_039797885.1 Pseudomonadota bacterium | reverse complement strand
AAGTGTTTTTTCAGCAAAGCCTCTGCGGAGCGGGCGGTTTCTGGGGCTTTCCAGCCCGGAAGCAGTAGATTGGCCTCAAGATTGTTGCCAATTAAGCGCGAGCTGCGCGCACCCAGTGGGCCTGCAATGTAGATGTCGTAGTTTTGTGCGTCTTGCTGCCAGGTCAGATAGCCAGTGTTGCTGTCATCTAGGCTGTGCACCGAGAGTTTACCGCGCACTTGCCAGTGCGAGAGCGCCTCGATTGCGCGTGGCTGCGAAGTTGGGCTTTTGGGTGCAGGAATGCTGGAGCAGGCGCTTAGCAGGCTTGCGATCAACACCTGCGGCGCAAGCCAAACAAAGAGGCGTAGGGTCATGGCACTAGGTTGAACTCTTCTTGGTTAACGTGCAGGCGCTGCAAGGTCTTTAAAATAATGTTGCTTTGCGGGTGCTGCTTAAAGCCTTTTTGCCATACTTCGGCGGCCTGAAACTTACTGCCTGTAATCCACAAAAGCTCACCTAAATGCGCGGCAATTTCGTGATCCTGAACCAGTTTAAAGGCTTCTTCCAGCAAGGGGCGGGCGCGTTCGATATCGCCTAGGCGAAAGTACACCCAGCCTAGGCTGTCGATCACGGCGGGGTTGTTGGGCGCCAGCTCAAAGGCGCGGCGGATAAAGGGCAGGGCTTCATTCCAGCGCTCGGTGCGATCGGCTAGGGTGTAGCCCAGTGCATTGAGGGCATCGACGTTGTCGGGGTGCTTGGCCAGAATGTCGCGCAGGTCTTGCTCCATAATTTTAAGCTTGTTGGCGCGCTCTGCGGTCATGGCGCGACTGTACAGCAAGTCGATATTGTTGGGCTCTTTTTTCAGCGCCGCATTGAGCAGAGTCAGGGCTTCTTTGTAGTTCTTATGGTCGTTTAAAAACTCCACTTCGACGCGAACCAAAGCCGAGCTGTACTCGGGGAAGGCTTCGCGCTGCTGTACAAGGTATTCGCGAGCCGCTTGCAGCCCTTGATCTTGGTTGATGAGGTAAGCCGCACGCAGCTGTGCAGGCACAAACTCACGCCCAGCCCCAACCTGGCTAAAGTGCAGTACTGCATCGGCGGCACTGCCTTCTTCATCGGCGAGGCGACCCAAGTAAAAATGCGCTTCGTTGTTGTGGGTGCGGGTGGATAGCAGCTGGTAAAAATTGCTGCGCGCTTCGGATTTATGGCCTGTTTCATCGTTCAGTAGCGCCAAGGACAATAAAATCGCGGGGTCATCGGGGAAGTTTTGATAAAGCTGCGCAAAGGCTTCGCGCGCAGGCTCTAGGCGATTAAGCTCCAGCAAAATACGCGCATAAAGCACCTGCACGCTTTTGTTTTCGGGGTGGCTTCTGCGTAGTTTTTCAAGCCATGAAAGCGCCTCGTCATGGCGTTTTAGTAGCACCAGTAAGCGCGCTTTTTGCAGCTTGGCACTGAGCAGGTCGGCGTTGTTATCCAACACCTCTTCTACTTTTTCCAACGCCTGAGGGTATTGCTTTAAGTGCTGATGCATCAGGGCAATGGCAAAAAGCAAGGAGTTGTTCTTGGGCTGCGCTTGGCTCAGGTTTTCAAGCTCGTGCAGTAGCACTTCTTTTTTATCGAGACTTAAATCGCCTGCGCTGGCGGCCAGATAATCGTATTGGCTACTGCCTGTGAGCTTTTGAATTTCCTGTAGGTGCGCCAGTGCAGTCTGAATGTTGCCAATCTCCAGCTGCAAACCTGCGGCGGCTTGGTGCGCCAATGGGGCGCTGGGGTTTTCTTGAAGCCATAAGTCCAAGGCTTCCAGTGCTTTTTCTTTGTTGCCTGTAAACTGCGCGATGCGCAAGGCGCGCTCGGTAATGGCGGGGTCTTTGGTTTTTTGCGCTTGCGTTAAATACTCGTGCAGCGCCACATCGTAAAGCTGGCGTTGGCCTGCAATTTCAGCCAAAAGCAAAGCGTAAAGTGTATCGGCTGGAATGGGGCGATAGACCACGGGTGTTGGCGGCTTCTCCAGCTGCGGTGTGTTGTAGTAGAGCGTGGCGGCGTTATTAAACTCCACGTCATTGGCTTGCTCGGTGGGGGCAAGCTGCGAACAGCCTGAAAGGGTTAAGGCCAAGAACGCAGCGGAACAAAGAAGAAGGTAGGGGCGCATAAATCCAGCAACCTGATGATTAGCCTGCTATTTAGTGTCAGACCACGGCATATGTCAAAGATTTAAGCGGCAAAATCTACGCCAACTGTTTATAATCGCCGCCCAATTTGCGCCCAATCCCTAAAGAGAGTTGTTTTTGTTGGTATGAGTATCTGGACCTTAGGAATCAATCATAAAACTGCCAGCGTGGCGGTGCGTGAGAAAGTCGCCTTTGATCCTGCGCACATGCCGCGTGTGCTGGCCGATTTATGCGCGCAACAAGCCGTCAACGAGGCCGTGATTCTTTCGACCTGCAACCGCACCGAAATCTACGCCAGCGCCAATATGGATCTGAGCTTAGAGACTTTGTCCTTGTGGCTGGCCAAACAGCACGACCTCGATCCCGCCGAGCTTAGCCCTGCACTTTATTGCCTAAACGAAGAACAAGCGGTGCGCCATGCCATGCGTGTGGCCAGCGGTTTGGATTCCTTGGTGTTGGGTGAGCCGCAGATTTTAGGGCAGATGAAATCCGCCTACGCCACCGCCCAAGAAGCAGGCACAGTAGGTGTGGAGCTGGGGCGCTTGTTTCGCCAGACCTTCAGCATGGCCAAGCGCGTACGCACCGAAACCGCCATTGGTGAAAACCCCGTTTCGGTAGCCTTTGCAGCGGTGCGCATGGCTCAGCATATTTTTTCGGAAATGGATAACAGCACCGCACTCTTGATTGGCGCAGGGGAAACCATCGAACTGGTGGCGCGCCACCTCAAGCAAGCGGGCATTGGTGCTATGATTGTCGCCAACCGCACCTTGACGCGCGCCCAGCATGTGGCGCAGGAATTTGGTGCTAAGGCCATTTTGTTGGAACAAATTCCCGACTATCTACCCAAAGTCGACATAGTCATTTCCTCCACCGCCAGCCCCTTGCCCATTTTGGGTAAAGGCATGGTCGAACGTGCGCAAAAAGCCCGTCGCCACAAGCCGATGTTTATGGTCGATATCGCCGTGCCGCGCGACATTGAACAAGAAGTAGCGCAGCTGCCCGACGTTTATCTGTACACGGTGGACGATTTGCGCACCATCATTGAAGAAAACGTGCGCTCACGCGAAGACGCCGCGAGGCAAGCCGAAACGCTGATTGCCAATGGCGTCGATGGCTTTATGCGCGATTTAAAAACCCTCGATGCGGTGCAAACCGTGACCGAGCTGCGCGCCTGTATTGATGCGCTGCGCGAAGAACAGCTCGAAAAAGCCCTCAAACAGCTGGAACACGGTGGCGATGCGCAGGAGATCTTGCGTCATTTGGCGCACAACCTCAGCAATAAAATCCTGCATACCCCGACAATTGCGTTGCGCAAGGCCAGCGCCGATGGCCGTTTAGAAGTGCTGGCGGCCACGCGCGAACTCTTTAATTTATCCAAATTTGAAAGCAAAAATTAACCTATGAAAAGCTCCATTCAACTCAAGCTCGAAAACCTGCGCGACCGCTACGAAGAAGTGGGGCATTTATTGTCCGAGCCCGACGCGGCCAACGACCAAGAACGTTTCCGTAACCTCTCCAAAGAGTACGCCGAACTCGAAGAAGTGGCGCAGGCTTACAGCGCCTACGAGCAAGCCGAAGCGGACTTAAAAGAAGCGCAAGTCTTGGCCGGCGACAGCGATCCCGATATGCGCGCCATGGGCGAGGAAGAAGTGGATAACGCCAAAGCCCGCCAGGCCGAGCTGGAAACTCAGCTGGAAATCCTCTTGCTGCCCAAAGACCCTGACGACAGCAGCAACGTTATTCTGGAGGTGCGTGCAGGCACGGGCGGCGATGAAGCCGCCATCTTTGCAGGCGACCTGTTCCGCATGTACAGCCGCTTTGCCGAAATCCAAGGCTGGCAGCTGGAAATGCTCAGTTGCAGCGACGGTGAACACGGCGGCTTTAAAGAAGTCATCAGCCGTATTTCAGGCACAGACGTGTATTCGCGCCTGAAGTTTGAATCGGGTGCGCACCGCGTGCAGCGCGTGCCTGCCACTGAAAGCCAAGGGCGCATTCACACCTCGGCCTGCACCGTGGCGGTGATGCCCGAGTTTGAAGGCGACGCCGAAGTAGAAATCAACAAAAGCGACTTGCGCATCGACACTTTCCGATCCTCAGGCGCAGGCGGCCAGCACGTCAACAAAACCGACTCCGCCATTCGTATTACCCACTTGCCCACAGGCATGGTGGTGGAATGCCAAGACGAGCGTTCGCAGCACAAAAACCGCGCACGCGCCATGTCGGTATTGGCTACGCGCCTGCGCGACGCTCAGCGTCAAGCTCAGCAAGCTGAACAGGCCGCCACGCGCAAAAGCTTGGTCGGCTCAGGCGATCGCTCCGAGCGCATCCGCACCTACAACTACCCGCAAGGCCGTATCACCGACCACCGCATCAACCTCACCCTCTACAAGCTCGACGAGTTTATGAACGGTGAAATCAGCAGCATCATCGAGCCACTGATTCGCGAGCATCAAGCCAACCTCTTGGCTGACATGGCTGGCGCCAACTAACGCCGCATGAGCCGCATTCAGGACTGGCAAACGCAAGCGCTGGCGCGGCTGCATCATTCGGGCAGCGACAGCGCGCGCCTAGACGCCGAGCTGCTGCTTGGCCTTGTGCTCAATAAAAACCGCGCTTGGCTCTTTGCCTTTGCCGACCAGCCCCTTTCCAGCGCACAAGAAAGCGAGCTGGACGCTTTGCTTGCGCGCCGTGAGCGCGGCGAGCCGATGGCGCACATCCTCGGTGAGCGCGAGTTTTGGTCGCTCAAGCTTCAGGTCAACCCCTCGACCCTAATTCCCAGAGCCGACACCGAAACCCTCGTGGAATGGGCGCTGGAGCTGCCTTTGCCTGCCTGCGCGCAAGTGCTGGATTTGGGCACAGGCACAGGCGCTATCGCCTTGGCTTTGGTTAGCGAACAGCCGTCTTGGCAAGTGCAGGGCGTGGATTTCAGCCCCGAGGCCGTCATGCTGGCTAAAAGCAACGCCGAAGCCTTGCATCTAAACGCCCGCTTTTATGAGTCCAACTGGTTTGCCAAGGTGCTTGGGCGCTTTGATTTGATTGTTTCTAACCCGCCTTATATCGACGCCCAAGACGTGCACCTCGCCCAAGGCGATCTGCGTTTTGAACCGCACAGCGCGCTGGTGGCAAGAGAGCAAGGGCTGGCCGATTTAGCTCACATCATCGACACCGCCCCACATTTTCTGCGCGACCACGGCTGGCTGCTGCTGGAACATGGCTACCAACAAGCCTACGCCGTACAAGCCCTGCTGCACGCACGCGGCTTTAGCCAAATAACCACCCGCCAAGACCTAGGCGGCCAACCGCGCATCACAGGCGGGCAATGGCGCAACCAAAACATGGCGTGACTGCCGTTTCCGTTATGCTGCGATCATCGGTCGCCATGCGAACGTTAATGCAAATGCGGATGAGGATGCCGCCCACGCCGCATGGCGGCCAATGGCCTCCGCTACTGCGCTATGGCTCGTTCTGAAAATTGGCGGGATGCAAAGAATCCAAATGCCACTGCGCAGGATTGTTGGCCATGTATTCCTGTAAACGCTCATAATCGGCGATATCGCGGACAACATGATCATGAAACGATTTTTGCCATACAGAAAAACCCACCATTTTACTTACTGCGCCTTTCCATTGATTAATAATTTTTGAGAGCAGACTAGGATCTTGGGTGTGATTTTCGATCATTAAAAGAAGGTGAATGTGATTGGGCATGATTACATAACCCTCTACCTTAACCATCGCGTAATAATTAGGAATATCCAGTAGCGATTTTTCTGCAATTTCTCCAATAGCAGAGAGCTTAATTTTTATCGAATCCACATCAACAAAAACATCCCCTAAAATTTCCTTTCGATCGTGCGTACAAATCGTAAGAAAATAACACCCCGCTTGACCGTAATGGTAATTTTGCAAACGAATTTTTTTACGCTTAAACATGGATAAACTCGGTAAATGGAGGGGTTTTATATTAAGGCAATAACCAATTCGTAAATTCAGAAAAAATGTTGTTTTTAGTTATGTGATTATTCGTAGCGGCGACCATCGGTCGCCATACGAACGTTTATGCTGGCGCGGATGTTCATCCGCACGCATGGCAATTCGATACCCCGTAGCGGCGACCATCGGTCGCCATGTGGAATGTGGATTACACCGTAGCGGCGACCATCGGTCGCCATACGAACGTTTATGCAAATGCGGATGAGGATGCCGCCCACGCCGCCATGGCGGCCAATGGCCGCCGCTACGAAAGATGCATCCACACACACGGCAATTCGGTGCATCCACACACGCGGTGATTCGCCACACCCCGTAGCGGCGACCATCGGTCGCCATATGGAATGTGGATTACGCCGTAGCGGCGTTATTAGCCTAAAGAGGTAGGCGCTTTTTCATATCTTGCAAATGATAGTTATTATCATTAAGCTGCGCGCCAAACTTCCTAGCCAGCCCGAGTTTTCTCTAGCCAGCCGATTTCCTTTCTTTCAGGATTGCTATGAAAATCTCGGCATCGATTTTGGCCGCTAGCCTAGGCTGGGCGGCGTCATCTTGGGCAGCGGCGACTGGCACCACGTTGGATACCGTAACGGTCGCGGGCACGCGCACCGAAATGACCTTAAAGGACAACCCCGCCTCGGTCAGCGTGCTGGAGCGCAAACAGATTGAGCAAAAAGGCGCAGACAGCATCGCCGAATTGCTTCGTGATATCCCCGGCGTGATGGTGGCGGATTCCTCCGCCGCAGGCATGAAGCGCATTCGGATGCGCGGCGAATCCTCTCGCCGCGTGACCATTTTGGTCGATGGCCAAGAAATCACCGACCATAGCACCTTTGGCACGCCTATTTTGATCAACCCCGCCAACGTCGAACGCATCGAAGTGGTGCGCGGGCCAGCCTCGGTACTTTATGGTGCCAAAGCCATAGGCGGGGTGCTCAATATCGTTACCCGCCAAGGCAGTGAGCGGGCCGTGGAGCTGGAGCTGGGCAGTACGTGGGACTCCAGCGCCAATGGCCGCCAAGGCTATGCGGCGCTCAGTGGCCGCGTGGAGCGCTTTGATTATCGCCTGGCGCTAAGCGGCGAGGACTTCCAAGACCGCACAGTAGCTCAAGGCCCCTACAGCCCAAGCGATAAACTGGACGGCACGTCTTTTGAAAACACCGACATCAATCTGCACTTGGGCTACCAGCTGGGCGCGGATAAAAACCACAAGCTCAGTGTCAAGGCCAACCAATATCGGCTCAGCACCGACAGCTGGACCGACCCTGCGACCATAGCCGACCCCATCAAAGAGTTTTCCATCAAGCTGCCCAAGCGCGACCTCAATAAATACGGCCTGTATTACGACGGCAAGCCCAGCGCAGGCCCCATCAAACGCATTCAGGCCGACGGCTTTTATCAGTGGGTGGATCGGGATTTTTCCAACCATGTGAAGGTTGACCCAGGTGTGATTGTGGTGGAGGTGGATTCCACTTCCATCGACCGTAATATCAACTACGGCGGCAGCGCGCAGCTGGATTTTAACTTGCCGCAAAATCACGAGCTGATCGCGGGTATGCAGTACCTGATGGACGACCTCGACACGCACAAAAGCACCACGCAGCAGGTCAACGGCTTTTTCGACCCGCAAGGCTCAGGCCAGCGCAATAGCCATGTGAATATGCAAACGCTGTCGCTGTTCTCGCAGTACGTTTGGCACCTGCACGAAGACTGGATGCTCAGTGCGGGGGCGCGCCTTTATGCGGTGCAAACCGATATGCTCAGCACCAGCCTAGCTAGCAGCGCGCACGATAAGCGCAGTAACAACAGCCAAGCGGTGAAGTCTTTGGGGCTGACTTATTCGGGGCTTGATTACACCAGCTTGCGGGCGCTGTATTCGCAGGGCTACATCATGCCGACCTTGCTGCAAATGTACACAGACACCAGCGCAGGACGCGGTGTTACTACTTACGGCAACCCCGAACTGCGCCCTGAAACCTCGCAAAACTTTGAGCTGGGCGCGCGTACGGCGCACCTAGGCTGGATGCTCGATGCCGCCGCTTTTTATACAAAAGCCCACGACTACATCAGCAGCAGCCCCTGCAACCCCGTGAGCCTGTGCCCAAGCGGCGCGAAAAATTCGGAGTTTATCAACATCAATGCCGACAGCGCGCAAAGCTATGGGCTGGAGTTTCAGCTGGAATACAACCTTGAGCCGCTGCTCGTTACGCCTTATGTATCAGGCACTTGGATGCGCCGCGAGCTGACCCAAGGCAGTTTCTCCACCTACCACACCAATACCCCGCGCTACCTTGGTAAAGCAGGGGTACGCTACGAGCATTTTTTCAGTAGCAGCGAAGCCTGGCTGGACGTCTTTGTGCGCAGCGCCAGCGAATCCAGCTACCAAGCCAGCGCAGGCAGTACCGTCAGCCGCCTCGCAGGCTACAGCACTTGGCATCTGTCCCTAGGTGGAGGCCTAGGTGCAAACAGCCAATACCAATGGAGCCTGCACCTCAATAACTTGCTGGATAAAAGCTATCGCTCCAGCCCCGAAGAACTCCCCGGGGCAGGGCGCAGTGCCGTGCTGGGGGTGCACGCCAAGTTCTAAGTAACGGCTATTGGGTGCTCACGTTTTTTGTGATTTTGGTTAAAAAATCAACACGAGTTTTATCCCTAACAAGGCAGGCATAGCTTGCCTTTTTCTTTTTTTAAGCGGCTGCCAAAAACTCCTTGCGGGCGCTTTTTATTCGTTTAGAATCGCGCATTCAAAATTTGAACTGGCAGGGTCGCTACATAGGTATTTACAGCCTAGGGCGGTAGCGTGCCACAAGTTCACTGTGAATATTCCTTCGTTTTCTCCTACTTATGTCTGAAATCGACCTTCGTATTTTGCGCCTAGCTCCCAGTGCAGAAAGCCAAACGGCTTTGGCCGATGAGCTGGGTTTTAGCATTGGCAAAACCCATTACGTTCTAAAAAACCTGATGGAAAAAGGCCTAATCAAAGCCGAACGCTTCAAACGCAGCGACAACAAGCTGGGCTACCGCTACGTGCTGACGCCTTCAGGCCTGGCCGAACGTATTCGTCTGACTGAAGCATTTATCGAGCGCAAAAAACAAGAATACGAAGCGTTGCAACAAGAGCTGCAACAGATTCAGTCGCTATAAGGTCTCGCTAAAAAATATGCGTTTAACCGCCGAGCAAGCCCAGCTTATAAAAAAGAATTGCCAAGAAGTTTTTGGTGCAGGGTCCACGGTGTATTTATTTGGCAGTCGCACCCAAGACGAATTAAAAGGCGGCGATATTGATCTGTATGTCATTGCTGAAAACGCAGCGTCTTTAAAAAGCAAGCTGGAA
>JBDKHD010000205.1:0-5406 GCA_039797885.1 Pseudomonadota bacterium | reverse complement strand
AATATCTTGCACTTTTAGGCCTCACTGCAAAATAAAGTTGTAATACAGCACATCGTCGATGCCGTCCGCATTGGCATGTTCTTTTAACAATGCCGCCAAGTTTTCTTTTAATTGTTTTTGTAATTCATCCTTGCCCATAGCCGTCCGCAACTGCTCATAACCCTGCTCACCGACAATGCGTAAAATTTCGCTTCTAAGCATGGGATTGTGCACAGCAATGGCATCGATTACAGACTGCTTTTTAGTTACAACAATCAAACCAACCTGGGCAAAATGCTGACGCCCCATAACCTGAAAGTTCACAATAAATTCAGGCTCAAGCTTGTGATAGGTCAAGGCAATGGGCACTTCCGTAGGCTCTGCGGCCTGAGCCTGATGTTCGGCACTGTCTTCTGCTTTCTTATCGCCCGACAATAAAAAAAATGCGGCGGCGCCTCCTGCAATGAGCAGCACCAGCACCACACTAATTATAATGAGGAGCTTTTTCTTGCCAGGCTTAGCGCTGTTATCTGGGGCATCCAGTTTCAGATCTTCTTCTTTGGCCATAAATCAAATCCTGCTTTCGCTGTCGTTACGCACATATTTGACGTGCGGAGTTTGGATTAGATTTAGCAATACTTATGCCAGCGATTTTCGCCAAATTTCTGACAATGGAATTTTTGAGGATACTTTTTCTGCCAGAGGGAGGCCGCAGGCCTCCTCTGTGTAGGAGCAACGAGAGCTTTGCGCTAGGGCGCGATACGCAGGGGAATAAAGAGCGCGGAGCCGCGTCTTAGCACACGAATGGGAACATTGCGGCCGACAGGTAAACTTGCGACCACCTCTTCAAATTCGGCAACAGTGCGAATGCCTTGGCCAGAAACATGGGTGATAACGTCACCGTTATTGATACCCGCTTGCGCCGCAGGCCCTTGTTTTACCGCACGCACTACCACGCCATCGCCTGCATTTTTACGCTGCGCCACACTGAGCTCGCCCACCACCACGCCTAAGCGATTTACAGTGGTATCGGTGTTTTTACTGCCGCGCGTCGCAAGCTCGTTGTCGTCGCTATCGGGCATCACGCCAATGGTCACTACCACTTTTTTGCGCTTGCCGTTGCGTACTACGTCCAATGCCACGCTCGTACCTGGCTTGACCATCCCAACCTCATGCGGCAAATCCGAAGACAGGAAAATCGGGCGGCCATCAAAATGCGTAATGATATCGCCGTTTTTCAGCTCACTTTTGGCCGCAGGGCTGTCAGGCATAATTTGCGCCACCAAAGCCCCCGCAGCACGATCCAAGCCAAAAGATTCGGCTAAATCTTTATTCACTTCTTGAATCACCACGCCTAACCAACCACGGCTGACCTTGCCTGAGGTTTTAAGCTGTTCGCTGACATCCAAGGCAACATTGATAGGAATGGCAAAAGATACGCCCATAAATCCACCTGATCGGGTGTAAATCTGCGAGTTTATGCCCACCACTTCGCCGTTTAAATTAAACAGCGGGCCGCCTGAATTACCTGGGTTGATGGCTACGTCCGTTTGAATAAAGGGCACGTAGTTTTCGTTGGGCAGGCTGCGACCTTTGGCACTAACGATGCCTGCGGTCACGGAGTAATCGAAACCAAAGGGCGAGCCGATAGCGACCACCCACTCACCGACTTCGAGTTTTTCCGAATTACCCAGTTTGACTGTGGGCAAGTTTTTGGCATCGACCTTAAGCAACGCCAAATCGGTGCTGGCATCCGCGCCAATAAGCTTGGCTTCCAGCTCACGGCGATCGTTCAGGCGCACCACGATCTCATCAGCATCCTGGATAACATGGTTATTAGTGAGGATGTAGCCGTCTTTGGAAATGATAAAGCCTGAGCCTAAAGAAGTGCGATCTGCGCCTTCTTGCCCACCCTCGGGCACTTCAAAAAAGCGGCGAAAAATTTCAGGCATATCAGGAGGTAGGTTATAGCCTTGCGCGTTAGTCTGACGGGAGCTGGCGCGTTGCACCGTGCTGATGTTCACCACCGCAGGCGAAGCTTGTTTGACCAAAGGGCGAAAATCGGGCAAATCCGCTTGAGCCTGGCCAGAAAGTAGCATCAGCACCAAAACAGCGGACGAAAAAAACGCAGATATTTTCATAAAGACACCTGTTTAATTTCTTCTTCATAACACGAGGAACGAATTTTCGGCTGCCATAAATGGCGGTAGCGCAGGCTAAAAAAACGACCAAGCAGCAGCCCCAAAGCCAAGCCTACAACACCTGCGAGCGCTACCTGCCAGTCCGAGGCCAAACCTTGCGCTAGCAGCACGGCAAGAATAAGCACCACTAAAGGTAGGCCATAGAGCATTAGAGCGCTAAGTGCTAAGCCACCAACAGGCAGCTCCAGCTCCAAGCTTTGCCCAACTTGATAAGTGCGAGTGTCTGGCAGTGGCAGCCATAAGCTGACCGTTTTGCCCAATTTGGCGAGACTACGCTGGCCGCAGCCTGAGCGCGCATTGCAGCTGTCACAAGCACTGTGGCGCTGCGATTCCACCCAAATGCCGTCATATTGTACCGCGCTGACCCGCACCCATTCTTGGTTCATGGCGCGCTCTCTGCGGGTGCGGCGATGGGCAACACCGACAAAGCGATGTGCTCTAGGGTTTTTGCAGGCAACTCGCCAACGGCAGTGACGCGGCGGCGCTCTTCACCTTGTTGTACTTGCAGCAGCACAGCCGTGGTGGCTCCCCATTGTTTGCGCAAGGTAGGCACGGCTTCAGGTGCGTCATCGACATAGAGCGAGAAAGAGGCAATGCCGTCGCTGTACATCAAGCGCACCGAGCGTTCTTGTTGCTTGGCAAAGGTGCTGTAAAACCCGACAGGCAACCACGAAGGCTGCCAGCTCACCTGCGCCACAGGCTCAGTGACCGCTGGGGCTTCGTCTTGCTGATGGCTGGGTAATTGCGAATGAAAAGCGGATTTATCCAGCGCTGCATGCAGCTCGATGCTGGCGTACTGCGCGCGCTCAAGAATGTGATTTTGCGCATCAATCAGCTCAATACCAAGCAGCAAGGCCGTCTCATTATCCAGCCACAGGCGCATGTTGTAGCGCTCGGTATCGTTGGCTTGAATCAGCAGCTCCTGTGCAATACGCCCTGCAATGCGTGCCTGTCCGCCTAGCAGCAGCTTATAGGGCAGCGCCGTTGCGGGAATAGTGAGTTGCAGTGGGTTTTTTAGCGCCGCATGGGGCGCTTCGTGCGGGGCATGAGCACAGGTAATTTGCTTGCCAATGCGCAGCATTTCCTGCGGCGCACGGGTAAGCAGGCTGAGCTGTTCGTATTCTTGATCATCAAGAAAAGCGTGTTTAACAGTGAGGGAATCCCAGCGTTTATTTAAGCCAAACACCAGTACGCCCTGATAATTACTTTTTTGTGTTGCTTCCTGCATCCGCGCAAGCCAAGCCTCGGCGGTAGGTGCTTCTTGCGCCCACGCCGACCAAGACAAGGACAGCAGCAGTACCACCCTAAATAGCATAAAGATCACTCTTGGTTGAACTTAACTGTGCGGGTAAAGGGCACAGCCTGAGGGTTACGCTCCAGCTCTTGGCTGTGCTGCAACACATACTCTTGCAGTTTAAGCTGCGCCTGCTCTAAGCGTTGCTGCTCTTCAGGGCTAAGGCTTGCCACCTCAGTGGTTTCAGCTACCGCAACGGACTCTTCGTTGGCCGCGTCGTTGTCAAAACGGTTCAACACTTGCGGTACAACCTGGTGCTTAGCTACCAAAGAGGCTTGACTCGGTTGCTCTTGAAAGTTGACCGCCACCAGCACCGCCAACATCACACTGGCCGCCACCGCGCCCGATGCCGCCAACAACGGCCAAGATGTCGCGCGTTTGGCCTGCGGATTTAACGGCTGAATGTCGTCCATCGGCTCACCGTCTATGGCTTGGCGAATGCCTTTGGATAAATCCACAGAGCTTACCGCCTCGCCACGCATCAGTGCGCCAATCATTTGATAGCGATGCCAAGTGTCCAGCATTTGCGGCTCTTGCTCGCCTTGCTTAAGCAGACGGCGCAGCTCCAGCTCGTCGGTCTCGCCGTCCATTAATGCGGACAAAGATTCGTTCGTGCGTTCGTTCATATTTCCCTCCTTACACTAGGCCATGTCAGGCTCAAGCAGTGGCTGCATTTTTTTCTCTATGGCTTCACGGGCACGGAAAATGCGTGAGCGCACTGTGCCTATGGGGCAATCCATCACCTCGGCAATTTCTTCATAGCTTAGCCCGTCCAGCTCGCGCAAAGTGACGGCCATGCGCAGCTCCTCTGGCAGAGCTTCGATGGCATCGAACACCACTTTTTGCAGCTGATCGCGGGCGATCAAGGCGTCGGGAGTGGCGACATCTTTCAAGTTGGCTTCTTCGCTAAAAATCTCGGCGTCATCAATGTCGATGTCACGCGTGGGCGTGCGACGTCCACGGCTGACTAGATAGTTTTTCGCGGTGTTGACCGCAATGCGGTACATCCAAGTGTAAAACTGGCTTTCTCCACGAAAATTCGGCAAAGCACGATAGGCCTTCACAAAGGCTTCTTGAGTGACGTCCTGTGCTTCGGCGTAATCGGAAATGTAACGCCCAACCAAGGACAAAATACGGTGCTGGTATTTGATAACCAGTAAATCAAACGCACGCCTGTCTCCTTTTTGTACGCGCGCGACTAACTGCTGATCGTTATGTTGTTGGTCTACCATGCTGGATTCCGCTTGAGTGCGTTTTCTGATCGCTATTGCTGCTAGGCCCATTCTTATTTCTCTCTTAGAAACTCGCTCCTGTGAGCGTTTACGGCTGCGTCGCCCCCAAGGCGGCGGTGCAGGAAACAATTGCCTTAATAAGAAAGAGAAAGAAGGGATTAGTTCCCGCAACAAGCGGGGCAAGTGTATCATGCGCCTCGGTATTTTTTTATTGGGATTTCAACACCTGTATGAGTGCAGCGGCTCAGTTTGACGTTTTGATTATCGGTAGCGGTGCGGCAGGGCTGACCCTGGCGTTGTCTTTGCCTGCGCATTTGCGTATTGCTATTGCCAGTAAAAACAGCCTGGATGCTGGCTCAACGCGCTGGGCGCAAGGCGGAGTAGCGGCGGTATTGGACGACGGCGACAGCATCGATGCCCATGTCGCCGATACGCTCAATGCCGGCGCAGGTTTGTGTTATGAGCCTGCTGTGCGCTTTACCGTTGAAAACTCCGCCGCCGCCATTCAGTGGCTTATTGATTTAGGTGTGCCCTTTACCCAAGACAGCCCAGACCACTTTCACCTTACCCGTGAAGGCGGGCACAGCGCTAGGCGCATCATCCATGCCGCCGATGCCACAGGCCAAGCCATTTTTGAGACCCTGCTCAGCCAAGCATTCGCCCGCCCAAACTTACATTTTTTGCAAAATTACATTGCCGT
>JBDKHD010000204.1:0-6752 GCA_039797885.1 Pseudomonadota bacterium | reverse complement strand
CGCGTGATTTGCGTGTGGATCCGCAATAATGATTTTGGATTTTGGATTTTGGATTTGGGAGTTATGAGTGCATTAATTTTCTTAGTATTGGGTGTAGTTTTTTTATGGTTATTTTGGAATGGCGACAGCAAAGGTGAAGTGATGGCGCGAGGATGGGGAGCTGAGATTCGAATTTATCAGCGTAATCACGAGCCTTTTATGTATTGGTTTACTTTGGCGCTGTATTTTATCTTGACCATTTTATGTGTTGCATTGGTAATGATGCTGCGGTTTCACAGCTAGCACTTGCAAAGAACGCAAGCTAAAACAAGGGCGTTATTCTTGCGCAAAAAATCAATAACTAAATCGGTCTCAAAAAAAGTTGGACAGCTTCTTGCAATAAAACTCGTAGTGTTGGTTTTTTGACGAGTTTTTTATGGCAGTAGCACAGAGAGCGCAAATGCTCGGGCAGTTAAAAAACAGCGCCATGTTGTTGGCAAGGGGAAATTTAGGTATTCCCGCCTTGGTGCTGATTCTGTTGGGCATGATGACTTTACCTCTGCCGCCGTTTCTGCTGGATATCTTTTTTACTTTCAATATTGCCTTGTCCATTGTCGTGCTGTTAGTGAGCATTTACGCAGGACGTCCGCTGGATTTTTCTATTTTCCCGACCATTTTGCTGGTCGCAACCTTATTACGCTTAGCCTTGAACGTCGCCTCAACACGGGTGGTGTTGCTGCATGGTCATCAAGGTGGTGATGCCGCAGGTAAGGTGATTGAAGCCTTTGGTGAGGTATTAATTGGCGGTAACTACGCCGTGGGTTTGGTGGTCTTTGTGATCTTGGTCATTATCAATTTTATGGTGGTTACCAAGGGTGCAGGAAGGGTGTCGGAGGTAAGTGCCCGCTTTACCTTGGATGCGATGCCTGGTAAGCAAATGGCCATTGATGCGGATTTAAACGCAGGGCTGATCGATGCCGATCAAGCGAAAAAACGTCGTGCCGAAGTAGCGGCAGAAGCGGACTTTTATGGCTCGATGGACGGTGCCAGTAAGTTTGTAAAAGGCGACGCCGTGGCGGGTATTTTGATTTTAGTTATCAACGTCGTTGGCGGTTTTGCCATTGGTATGGCGCAACACGGATTGACCTTTTCGCAAGCGGTGTCGGCCTACACTTTATTGGCCATCGGTGACGGTTTGGTGGCGCAAATTCCGTCGCTGTTATTGTCCACCGCCACCGCCATCATGGTCACGCGTAACCGCGACGATACCGCGATAGGCGAGCAGGTCGTCGGGCAGATGTTTTCTTCGGTGCGCTCGCTCTCGGTGTCCAGTGGTCTGATGTTTTTGATGGGCATCGTGCCTGGAATGCCGCATTTGGTGTTTTTAAGTGCGGCGGCATTGTCAGGCGGGGTGGCTTATGCGCTGCACTGGAAAAAAGCGGGTGGCGCACTGGGCGATGCGGTGGTGAAGCGTTTGGGTAAAGACCCTGCGGCTAAGGCGTTACCGCGCCCTGAGGGCGGTACGGCTTTGGCCGCACCAAAAGAAAAAGCCGAAGCCGCTATCAAGCAAATGGAGGTCAAAGAGCTGGGCTGGGACGACGTCGAGCCTGTGGATATTGTTGGCCTTGAAGTAGGCTACCGCCTGATTCCTTTGGTGGATAAAGCGCAAGGGGGGCAGCTGCTCAACCGTATTAAAGGTGTGCGTCGTAAGCTCTCGCAAGAGTTGGGTTTTTTGATGCCCTCGGTGCACATTCGTGACAACCTCGACCTGCTCCCCAATCAGTATCGCATCACTTTGATGGGCGTGACTTTGGCCGAGGCCGAAATCTACCCCGAGCGTGATCTGGCCATTAACCCAGGCCAGGTTTTTGGTGCTATCGATGGCCTTGCTACCAAAGACCCTGCCTTTGGCTTGGAAGCGTTCTGGATAGACAACAACCAAAAAGATCGCGCGCAGACTTTGGGCTACACGGTGGTGGACGCCAGCACGGTCGTGGCCACGCACCTGAACCAAAAGCTTCAGCGTCACGCTCATGAGCTACTGGGGCACGAAGATGTGCAGCAGATGGTGGATATGTTGGCGAAAGCGTCACCCAAGCTTGCCGAAGAGCTGATGCCTGGCACGGTATCTTTAAGCCAGCTGCTCAGTATTTTGCAGAGCTTGCTGCGTGAGCATGTGCCCATTCGTGATCTGCGCTCCATCGCCGAATCTTTGGCTAGTGGTGCAGGTAAGAGTCAAGAACCCGCCGCCATGGTGGCGCAAGCGCGTTTGGCGTTGAGTCGCATGATAGTGCAAAACATCTACGGCAACCGCGATGAGCTGGTGGTTATCACCCTCGACCCATCCTTGGAACAGTTATTGCTAAAAACCCTACAACAGGGCGCACAACAGGCGCAGCAGTACGGATTGGTGCTTGAGCCCACGATGGCCGACAACCTCCAACGCTCTTTAGCCGATGCGGTGCAATCGCAAGAAATGGCAGGCAACCCTGCGGTGCTGTTGGTAACCAGTCAACTGCGCGCCGCCATGGCGCAGTTTGTGCGAACAGGCTTAGAGCAGCTGCATGTGTTGGCATACCAAGAAATACCCGATAACAAAAGTATTACCATAGTCGCCAGCATTGGCGGCAAGTCCTAGTGAGGGCCGAATATGAAAGCGAAACGATTTACCGCTGCGAACATGCAAAGCGCTTTGCGTCTAGTTACCCAAGAGCTGGGCGCGGACGCGCTGATTATCTCCACCAAAAAAGTGGCAACGGGCATTGAGGTACTGGCGGCACGCGATGCCGCAGAGCCTTCTCGTGCGCCTGCGGTGCATAGCCGTGACGATTTAGTACGCGCTTTGACGGCCTTTAAAGAACATCAAAAACCCGCACCAAACCAATCTGTGCGAACCCTACGCACGCCCAGCAGACCCGCCGCCGAGGCTTGGAATAGCCATCAAACCGCCCAGTCTGCCCGCACGCCCGCACCGCTACAAAGCGCAGCCAAGAGCAGCCAGGATCAGGTTATGGCGCAGATGCAAATTGAAATTCAAGAACTGAAAAAACTGCTCCTGCAACAACAAAAACCAGCGGTCAAAACGCTGCCTTTACTCGGTGCCAGGCTCAAAGCCGAGCTGGGTGAGCACTGCCAGAACTTAGGCTTGTTGCCCGCTTGGCGCGATAAGCTGTTGGAGCAAGCGCAGGGTGTAGATTTTGACAGCGCCAAAACCTTGCTCGACAAAAAAATGTTACAAGAATTACCCCTATCTTCTTATAAGATCCTCGATCGTGGCGGTATTTTTGCGTTGGTCGGGCCTACGGGCGCAGGCAAAACCACCACCATAGGTAAAATTGCTGCGCAATTTGTCATGCGCAACGGCCCCAAAGCCGTGGCCTTGGTGACTATGGATAACTACCGCGTCGCCGCGCACGACCAGCTGCGTGCTTTTGCACGCATTTTAGGGGTGGATTTTAAAATCGTTCCCGCCAATGGCAGCCTTAATAAAGTGCTGGATGAGCTCAAAGATAAAAAATTGGTGTTGGTGGACAGCGCAGGCTTAAACAGCCAAGACCCGCAATTTGAAGCACAAATGACCTTGCTCAAAAGCAGCGCCCGCGTGCGTAAGCTGCTGGTGCTGCCCTTAACTAACCACAGCCGTAGCCTAGAAGAAACCTATCAGCTGTTTAAGCCCTTGGTGCTGTCTGGCTGCATCTTTACCAAATTGGACGAGTGCTTCAGCCTAGGGGCGGCATTGAGTGTGGCGGCGCTCAGTTTCTTGCCCATTACCCTAGTCACTGACGGTCCTCACATTCCCGACGATATTCATTACCCAGAGGCGCAAAAATTGCTCAAAGCATCGAAACAAATGGGGCAGTTGGCTCGATCCAACTGGCAAGACCAAAGACAAATGGCAAGCTTTCGCGCTTAACAAGGAGAGATAAGCATATGGCAAGACATCCTGTGCAGGTCATTGCGGTAACAGGCGGTAAGGGCGGGGTCGGCAAGAGCAATCTTTCTGTCAATCTCGCCATTGCACTGGCGGAATTAGGGCGGCGCGTGGTGGTACTGGATGCCGACTTGGGGCTAGCTAATATCGATATTTTGCTGGGCATTAACTCCAACAAAACCATCGAAAACGTGCTGCAAGGTGAATGCAGCCTGCGCGAGGTGATGGTGCAGGGGCCAGGTGGTATTCGCGTGGTTCCTGCCTCCTCGGGCACGCAAAAACTCACCCAGCTCAATAGCCGCGAGCAAGCGGGTCTAATTCAAGCTTTCAGCGACATTGGCGAAGACATTGATGTGTTGATTATCGACACCGCAGCAGGCATTTCTGAAAACGTGATGAGTTTTGTGCGTGCGGCTCAGGAAGTCATTATGGTGGTGACCGACGAGCCCACCTCTATCACCGATGCCTATGCACAAATCAAACTGCTCAACCGCGATTACGGCCTGTTCCGCTTTCGTATCGTGGCGAACATGGTCAAGACTCCGCAAGAAGGTTCTGCACTCTTTAATAAGCTCAGCAAGGTCACCGATCGTTTTTTAGAGGTTGCACTACAATATGTCGGAGCCATCCCGCAGGACGACGCACTAAAACGTGCGGTGCAACGGCAAAAACCCGTAATCGAAGCGTATCCGCGCTCAAAAGCCGCCTTGGCCTTTCGTGCTGCGGCTAAAAAAGTAAACAGCTGGCCTCTCCCCTCCACCCCTAGGGGGCACTTAGAGTTTTTTGTTGAAAGGCTGGTGCAAGAAACTGGGGCATAACGAGTGAATTTAGGAAGTTGTTTGGTGTATAGCGACGTAGAAAAAATCGACTATGAGCAACTGGTCCGTGAGCACGCGAGCCTAGTAAAACGCATCGCCTACCATTTGCTCAATAGACTACCCGACAGCGTGCAGCTCGATGACTTAATTCAATCGGGCATGATTGGCCTGATCGAGGCGGCACGCAAATACGATGGTGGCAAAGGTGCGAGTTTTGAAACCTACGCAGGCATTCGCATCCGTGGCGCAATGCTCGATGAAGTGCGCAAAGGCGACTGGGCACCGCGCTCGGTTCACCGCAATTCGCGCATGATCAGCGCCGCGATTCGCCAAATAGAAGGCGAAAAAGGTCGTGATGCCGAAGACAATGAAGTCGCCAGCCTTCTTGGCATGAGCCAAGGGGAATACCACAGCATTTTGCAAGATAGTGCAGGCTGTAAGTTGTTTAGTTTTGAAGAGTTGGCTGAAAAGAGCGAGTCGGGCATCGAAGTGTTTGACAGCGAAAGCGAAGGCAGCACGCCGCTTGAGGGCATAGAAAGAGATTCCTTCCAAAAGCAGCTGGCTCAAGCCATTCAAACCTTACCCGAACGTGAGCAACTGGTGCTGTCGCTTTATTACGATGAAGAGCTGAATTTAAAAGAAATTGGCGCGGTGCTTGGTGTTAGCGAGTCGCGCGTAAGCCAGCTGCACAGCCAAGCAGCGCACCGCTTGCGTGCACGGTTAACGGGCTGGCTGTAAGGGTTGCCGTGTTGTGGTTACAAATATCAAACGGAAATTGGGTCGTATCTGGCTAAAGTGCGAACTCTGTCTAAACTCATTTGAAAGCGGCTTGGCGGAATCAGCCGAAAATTGGAGGTTGTTTTGAATAAAAACATGAAGATCCTCATTGTTGATGACTTTTCCACAATGAGACGCATAGTGAAAAACCTATTGCGCGACCTAGGTTTTACCAACACACAAGAAGCCGATGACGGCAATACGGCGTTGCCGATGCTGCTCAACGGCGACTTTGATTTCCTCGTTACCGACTGGAACATGCCTGGCATGTCAGGCATCGACCTGCTTAAAAAAGTTCGAGCCGATGAGCGCCTGAAAAATCTACCCGTACTCATGGTGACGGCCGAGGCCAAGCGCGAACAAATCGTTGCAGCGGCACAAGCGGGTGTGAATGGCTATGTGGTTAAGCCTTTTACCGCCGCCGTCTTGAAAGAAAAAATCGATAAAATATTTGAGCGAATCGAAGGGTAAGCAAAGGCATTGTTATGGCCGAATTGAATTTTGATAGCAACATCGACGCGGTAGGGCAAGAAATTCGCTCACTGGCTGAGAACATGCTCAAAGAGCTGGAGCACGGTGACGTTTCCCGTGCTGTATCTCTCGTAGGCGAGCTCAATCAAATCCGGGATCGCACCCTTTATAACGAAATTGGCCGCCTGACGAGGGCGTTGCATGAGGCGCTGAAAAATTTGCAGATCGCTTCGGTAGGCTCTGGGTCGGACATCACCCACACCACCGATAAACTCGCTTATGTGCTGGAAATGACGGATAAATCCGCCAACCGCACTATGGATTTGGTCGATGCCAGCATGCCTTTGACCGAAGACATACAGCAGCGCGCCACCCAGCTTTCGGGGCAATGGCAGAAGTTTTTAAACAAAGAATTGCAGCCCGCCGAGTTTCGTGTGCTTAGCAAAGACATCACCAGTTTTTTACAAGACAGTGCCAGCAATTCACGCAAGTTGCACAACCAGCTTTCAGACATAGTGCTGGCACAAGATTTTCAAGATTTAACGGGGCAGGTCATTCACAAGGTGGCGGCGCTGGCCAAAGACGTGGAAAGCCGCTTGGTGCAGTTGGTCATGATGGCGGGGCAGGTCGATAAAATCACTGGGATTTCGCACAGCGATATTGAACTTGAACGCCCCACTACAGCAGAACATGCCATTGTTGCTGAAGGGCCACAGATCAATAAGGCCAGTGAAAACGTCATGACAAGCCAAGACGACGTGGATGATCTTTTATCC
>JBDKHD010000203.1:0-7528 GCA_039797885.1 Pseudomonadota bacterium | reverse complement strand
GTTTAATAGCGTGTTATCCAAATCAAAAATTGCTAATGCCACAAAAAAAGCCCTAAGCCTAAAAACAATGCGCCATTCTACGAGTTACGCGCCTGATTTTCCTTATAAATTACTTGCCAGTATCGCAAAAAATCGTTTCACTAAAGCCAAGAATTTTTTTGGGTGAAAATTGTGATCGATGAACAAGGCTACCGACCCAATGTCGGTATTATTCTGTGCAACGATGTCGGTCAGGTGCTCTGGGCAAGACGGATTGGCCAAAATGCGTGGCAATTTCCACAAGGTGGCATAAAAGAAGGTGAAACGCCCGAGGCAGCGCTTTTTCGTGAGCTGTACGAAGAAATTGGCTTGGCCGAGCATCAAGTGGAGGTGCTGGCCTGCACTAAGGGCTGGCTGCGCTATCGTCTACCCAAGCGTATGGTGCGTTACGGAAGCCAGCCTGTGTGCATTGGGCAAAAACAAAAATGGTTTTTGCTCAAACTTCTAAGCGATGATACCAGCATTAACGTCAGCGCCAACCATAAGCCTGAGTTCGACGGCTGGAACTGGGTGAGTTATTGGTACCCTTTGGGGGGCGTGGTGTCTTTTAAGCGTGATGTGTATCGCCGTGCCATGACGGAGCTGGCTCCGCGTATTATTCGTTTACAGCGTCAACAAGGATAAACATGCTCGATATTCTGCGCCGAATTGTTCAAGAAGTTAGCTCGGCCACCGAACTCAGTGAGGCACTGCGTTTGGTGGTTGCACGCATTCGTGAAGCGATGCAGATCGAAGTGTGCTCCATTTATTTGGCGGAGCACGAAAATAAACGCTATGTGTTGATGGCGACCGAGGGTTTAAACCCGGACGCCGTGGGCAAGGTCAGTCTGAATTTCTCGCAGGGGCTGGTGGGTTTGGTGGGTGCGCGCGAAGAGCCAATCAATGTCGACAACGCTCCTGAGCATCCTAAGTTTCATTTTCTCTCCGAGACGGATGAAATGCCGTTTCAGTCTTTTTTAGGCGTGCCTATCATTCACCATAAGCGCCTGCTTGGCGTGATGGTGGTGCAGCAGCGCGACCCTCGGCATTTTGATGCCAGTGAAGAAGCCTTTTTAGTCACGGTTTCGGCACAGCTTGCTGGAGTGATAGCCCATGCCGAAGCGACGGGGCACTTGTCGGCGCTGTCATCGACCAACGCCAATACACCCAAAAAGACCGCGCGCTTCCAAGGATCGCCAGGCTCACCCGGTGTGGGTTTGGGTGAGGCTTATGTGCTGACACCTATCGCGGATTTGAGCGTGGTCGAAGATCGAGCGCCTGAAAATATCGAAGCCGAACTGGCGCAGTTTGATGGTGCTTTGGCGGCGGCACGGCAAGAAATACGTGCATTGGGGCAAAATCTTAGTGCGGATTTACGCCCAGAGGAGATGACGCTCTTTGATGTGTATTTGAATATCTTGGACGACGACACTCTCGGTGTGGAAGTCAAGGCGCGCATTCGCGATGGCAACTGGGCGCAAGGTGCGCTGCGGCAGGTGATTACGCACTATATCGGCCATTTTCAGTTGATGGACGATCTCTACTTGCGTGAACGTGCCAGCGACATTCTGGACTTAGGCTCACGCATATTGGCGCATTTGCAAGGCGCGAAACGCAAGCTCGATGACAAAGACTTTCCCGCCAACACCATCTTGGTCAGCGAAGAGCTAACGCCTGGGATGTTAGGCGAAGTGCCCGCCAAAAAGCTGCGCGGCTTGGTATCGATGAAAGGCTCATCCAACTCCCATGTGGCCATTTTAGCGCGCTCTATGGGGATTCCTACTGTTATGGGGCTGATGGATTTGCCCGAGCAGCAATTGCACGGCCTAGAGCTGATAGTCGATGGTTATCGCGGTGCGATTATTTCCTCACCCTCACCTGAGCTGCGCAAGCAGTACAAGGCCATTTTCAAAGAAGAGCGTGCGCTGACGCGAGATTTGCAAGGGCTGCGCGACCTGCCTGCGCAAACCAAAGATGGCTTTAGCATCCCTTTGTATGTGAATACGGGCCTGATTACCGATGCCGTGCGCAGCCTAGAGCGTGGCGCGCAAGGCGTGGGGCTGTACCGCACCGAAGTGCCTTTTATGATGAAAGACCGCTTTCCCAGCGAAAGTGAGCAGCAGCAAATCTATCGCCAACAGCTGGAAACCTTTGCGCCCAACCCAGTCACCATGCGCACGCTGGATATCGGTGGCGATAAAGCCCTGACCTACTTTCCTATCGTTGAATCCAACCCCTTTTTGGGCTGGCGCGGCATTCGGATTACCCTTGATCACCCTGAAATTTTCTTGGTACAAGTGCGCGCCATGATCAAAGCCAACGAGAGCTTAAGCAACTTGCGCATTATGCTGCCGATGGTGTCTAGCGTGGGAGAGGTGGACGAGGCACTGCACCTAATTTATCGCGCTCATGCCGAAGTCTTGGAAGAAGGCTATCAGGTGGATATGCCACCGATTGGCGTGATGATTGAAGTGCCTGCGGCGCTTTATCAGATTAAAGAGCTAGCGCAGCGCGTGGATTTTTTCTCGGTAGGCAGCAACGACCTAACCCAATATTTGCTGGCAGTGGATCGCAATAATCCGCGCGTAGCCAGCCTGTACCAAGCCTTTCATCCTGCGGTCTTGCAGGCGTTAAAGCGCATAGTGGACGACGTACACGCCTGTGGTAAAACCGTGACCGTGTGCGGGGAGTTAGCGGGCGACCCGATGGGAGCGGTACTACTTTTGGCGATGGGTTTTGATGCGCTTTCGATGAACGCAACCAGCATTCCAAAGGTAAAATCAGTGCTGCGTGGCATCAGCATGCACTGGGCGCAAGAATTGCTGGCCGAAGTGATTCAGTATGAAAGTGCGCCTGTTATTTCAGCAACCTTGCAGTTGGCGCTGGAAAAGGCGGGCTTTGCTCGTATCGTAAGTCCAACGGCCAGCGCCTTAAGCACGCCAGCGGCGTAGTCTGCCTGTATCAATATGCACAAAACCGTCTTCGGGATAGTAGCCGACCCCGCCTGAATGCATGGCCAGCGCGGCTTTGTGCAGATGACGATGCGAGACCCCAGGAATACGAATATCGACAGCGCGCCCTTGTGTGTGCAGGCTGTTTTCGGCAACCGCATGACTAAGGTGGTGCAGCTGTGCGTTGGATCTAGGGGCGCGATAGCCCGAAATCACATGCAAGGGTTGTTTGCTGTTAAAAAGCTGCTGCAAGTAATACATTTTTTCGTACAGCTCGACCTGCATGGCAATAGCTTGGTTGGCGCGGTGATCGCGCAGCGTTAAATCCAGGCTTTGAATTTCATCGTATTGATACTGCCCTTGCGCCCAAAATACCGCCGAACGGTGCTCGCCCGTATGGATATTGTAGAGTTCTAGGCACCGATCGGGGCCGTCTTCGAGGTGGTCTTCGAGGTGGTCGTCGAGGTTTTGTGCTTGCGCCCATTGCGGAATAATTAAGCCTGCAACGGACAGCATTCCAGTTTGTTGTAATAATTGGCGACGACTCAACATGCTCAGAACTGCTTAAAATTTAGGCAGTGAGTATGCCAGAAGCTCGATGCCATTCCGACTTCATGATTAGATAAATAGCGACACAATTACCTTAGACAGGTGGCGGTCAGAGGCTAACGGCAGGGTTTGCCGCAGGTAAGCCTGCGATCAGATCGCGCTGATAGATATCTTCTCGCACCTGTAACATCCCGTTGTCATCCACCCAAGTCGTCCAATACATCAGGTAAATGGGAACATCTTCTTGCAGTTTAATGCGCGTGGTGCGGTGCTGTTCTATAGCGGAATCAATGTTGTTGCGCGTCCAGCCTTGTTGGCCGCGCAGCAATTTGTCGGCCAATATCCGAGGTTGTTCAACGCGCACACAGCCTGAGCTTAACGCGCGGCCATCAAGGTTAAATAGCTCGGGCTGAGAGGTGTCGTGCAGATAAATGTCTTTGTCATTAGGAAATAAGAATTTGATTGAGCCAAGGGCGTTGTCGTTGCCCGCTTTTTGTTCAATGCGATAGGGGAAGTTGTTTTCCGTGACCTTATTCCAGTCGATGCGGTGGGGAGAAATAAATTGATCAACGCCATCGACCTTGCCGATGATTAAAAACCCTTTTTGCTCCAAATAAGCGGGGTTGCGGCGCGCCTTGGGGATGAGACTGGTAAGGGCAATACGCTTGGGTACGGACCAAGTAGGAGCCAGCTCCAGCGTGCTGATTTTCTGTGCCATAACTGGGGTGCGACGCTGAGGGTTGCCGATAATCACTTTCATATCCAGCTCGGTGCTGCCGCCGTTTATAAGTTGCAAGCGGTAGTCGGCCATATTGACCATGACATAACGCTGACCTAAGTCGCGTGGCAAGTGTCGCCAGCGTTTCATGTTTAGGGCGATTTTTTGCGCCATTTGATAAGGCGGCACGTTGAGCCAAGTTAAGCTGGCTTTATCCAGCTTTTTGGTAAGGGGTAGATTGTGGCGTTTTTGAAAATTTTCTAAACCTTCCTCAAGGTTGCTGTCGAAAAGAAACTCGCTGCGCGACAAATCCACTTGCGCGTGCTCGTCTGGGGCTTGGGTGCGTTCGGCTTTTTCTTTAAAAAGCCAAGAAAAAGTACCTTTGGGCATGTCGCCCGTTTGGGTCAGAAGCCAACGCAAGTGCGGCACTAGGCGGTGGCGATCGCCTGCGGCCAGCTCTAAGTTATTAGGCAGAGGATACCACTGGCTGGAGTTGGTCATGTCGAGGTAGCGATTCAGCTCTTTGCGCAGACGCAAATAGCTGGGATGCACGGGGGTGAGCTGCTCCAGCAGCGCGGGCAGCTCGTTGCGCTTTATCGCGTCTTTTAAAATTTCGACAATTTGCTCTTCGCTTACCTGAGTGTTGGGTGCGATATTGGCAACCTTGCGCAGGCTGGGGTGATCGTTTTCTTTTAAGTCAGGTAGTAGCTGCGAGTTTAAAACCTGCTGAGCGTAGGTAATAAAAGCATCGGTAAGTAACACTTCAACGGCTGTGGCTTGCTTGGGAATATTGGTCAGGCGTGCGGTTTCACGCTCTAGCGTAGGTAGGGCGTAGCCATAATTGCGCCAAGCATCGGCGGAGGTTTCGCGTAGGGCTTGCAGCAGCTCTTTACCTGCGTCGGTGAGCTCAAAGCTGTTCATCCAAATGGGCTGATAATCGCGTTGTAGGTAGAAGGGCTCAACCGTGCGCACATGCTTTAAATGCACTTCGCCTGCGACAGAGCGGGAGGATTCAATTAACCATTCTTCCATGTATTTTTGGGCGATTTTGGGCGGCATGTAAGGCTTGGTATGGATGCTGGCAAAAAGTACAGCAAAAAGCAGCCCGATACACACAAGGGCGATGACGCCTGTGGCAAAAAGTGCGCGATGAGGGCGCGAAGGGACGAAACTGCTAGTTACACTTTTCATGCCTTTAGTATGGACGCCCTTTTTAAAAAAGGTGATTACAAAACGCGCATTTACAGTGTTTTTTTGTAACGAATTGCAACTTATGTGGCGTAATAAACGCACTTCGTCAAAGCTCTGGCATTTCCCCATAAACAGGGCATTTTGAGGGGCTAAAAGTAGATTTTTGACGCATGATTTCTTGCATTTCACCCTGAGCATTAAAGCTGCGCTCGCAAATATCCAGGCTCTCTTTGTTTAATATCAGCCCCGTGCTGGCGCGTGTGCCATAGCTGGGGCTGCGGATAAATTGTGCGCTAAGCAAACGTTCCAACGCCAGCGGTACTCCTGTATGGGGCAGCAGAGTATCGTCGGCCAGCTCGGTGCTGTTTAGCAAGGCGCTTAAACTGTGGCTATCGCTAGGCTTCGCTAGCCAAGCTTGCAGTTGCATACAGGCCAGCTGGGTTTTCGGCCAAGGCATATCTAGGCTGGCGTTACTTAGGCTGTGCGTGCCTGCGCCGATTTTTTCTAGGCGTACCTTGGGGTAATTGCTGAGGTAATACAGGGCGTTTAGGTTTCCTGCGAGGAGATTAAAAGGCGCGTACTGCGCGGCCTGTCGCTCTAAAGCCGCTAAGCGTTGCGAGATAGAATCGGCAGACTGCAAAAAGCACTTGACCAGCTCGCCGCGCGAGGGCGGGTTGGCAGGCGTTGCGCCCTGTACGCGCATATTGGTTAGGGCAGCAAAATCGCCCTGTAGGTTTACCCCTAGCCACGCGCCACCTTCTTTTAGATCTTGGCCTGCAACCAGGCCACTGCCATCAGGCCAAGGCTGTAGGGGTGCAGTGGGGCGGGCGAAGTATTCGTCACGGTTGGCGGCCAGGATCAGCCTTTGCTTGGGTTCAAAGTGAAAAACAATCAGGCACATAAGACTTTCTTTTTAGGTTTTGGCCAAGATTAAGTCATAATGCCCGCCTTTTACAGACAATGAGTGCTTATGGAGTTTTTGCTGTATTTGCTGGTCGGTTCGGCTACAGGTGTTTTGGCGGGGCTGTTTGGCATAGGCGGCGGCCTGATTATGGTTCCTGTGCTGATCTTCAGCTTTAAAGCGCAGGGCGTGAGCGCCGAGCTGATTACCCATATGGCCTTGGCGACCTCTTTGGCAACCATCGTTTTCACCTCGATCAGCTCCATTCGTGCGCACCATGCCAAACAAGCCGTTGAGTGGCCTTTGGTGGGCTGGATTAGCCTTGGCATAGTCATCGGGACAATATTAGGCGGCGTGCTGGTGGTCGGCGTGTCGGGTGAAACCCTAAGGCGTGCGTTCGGTATTTTTGCCCTGTTGGTTGCCGCCAAAATGTTTTTTAATATCGAGCCGCCAGCCTCGGGCAAACGCCCTGGAAAATTGGGCTTAAGCAGCGCAGGCGGGGTGATTGGTTTTGCCTCGGCTTGGTTTGGCATAGGTGGCGGCACCTTTTCTGTGCCCTATTTAACTTGGATGAAAGTGCCGATGCGCCACGCGGTCGCCACTTCCGCCGCCTGCGGTTTTCCCATTGCCTTAACAGGGGCATTGACCAACTTAGCCTTGGGCTGGAATCATGCCGAACTGCCTGCGTGGAGCACAGGGTTTTTATATTGGCCCGCAATTTTAGGCATGGCTTTAACCAGTGTGCCGACGGCGAAATTCGGTGTGCAATTGGCGCATCGTTTGGATCCGCAATTATTGAAAAAACTCTTTGCGTTGTTGCTGGTCTGTATTGGTGTTTATTTTTTAGCGTTTAAATAAGGATAATTATGCTCACTTACCCCAACATTGATCCTGTCGCTTTTAGCGTAGGCCCTCTGCATGTGCATTGGTACGGTTTGATGTATTTACTGGCCTTTGGCACCGCTTGGTTGCTGGCCACCTATCGCATTAAAAAACCGGGCTCGACTTGGAATGCCGAGCAAGTCTCGGATTTATTATTTTTCTGCGCCATGGGCATTATTTTAGGCGGGCGCGTAGGCTATGTGCTTTTTTATAATTTCGACCAGTTTTTAAAAGACCCTGTATGGCTGCTTCGTGTCTGGGAAGGCGGCATGTCTTTTCACGGCGGTTTATTAGGCGTGCTCATTGCGGTGGCTTGGT
>JBDKHD010000202.1:0-10250 GCA_039797885.1 Pseudomonadota bacterium | reverse complement strand
CGTTACGCGCTGCCACCATCATGCGCTCACCACCGCTGGCGTGTACGTTCACCATCCATACTCCCAGCTGCGCCGCCGCCGCCACTGCCTTGGCACAGGTATTGGGAATATCGTGAAATTTCAAATCGAGAAACACCTCAAAACCTTGCTTTTGCAAGGATTCCACCACCGCAGGACCTGCACTGGTGAACAGCTCTTTGCCTACTTTGACACGACAGTGCTTAGGGTTTAACAACGCCGCCATCGCCAAGGCGTCTTGAGCGGTGGCGTAGTCCAAGGCCACAACAATAGGGGAGCTAACAGACATAGATTTCACTTCGATTGCATGAGATTAACGGTTTTTCTGGGTACCAGCGTATGGATGCTCGACCAGTTTTTACAGCTGGGGCAGCGCCACAGAAAGTCGTGACTTTTAAAGCCGCAGGAGGTGCACTGAAACTTTGCCTCCTGCTCCACAACGGCGCGCAGGATAGCATAAAGCGCTTCCAACTGAAGCCCATCCAGGCTGAGCTTATGCTGCACCATCAGCTCTAATAAAATCAAAAACCCTTGATTACTGGGCAGTTTAGACAGCTCGGCCAGAAGCACCGAGGCTGCTTGTGCGGGGTTTTGCGTACTGGCAACCAGCTGCGTATGGATTTTAAGCGCAGGTACATAATGGCTGCTGCTCCATTGCTGGCTTAAGGTTTTAAGCAGGGTCGGGCCGTCTTCAACCTTGTTGAAGCTATCGCACAACGGCAGCAGCATCACCGCAATACTCTGATCATTAAGCTCCAGCGCCCGTAAATAGCAGCGAATGGCTTCGTGAAATTCTTTTTGGCTGTAGGCTAGATTGCCTTGCAACACATAAGCACGAGCGCAGTGACTGTCTGTTTTTAATGCTTGGCGACACAGCTGGCTCATTTCTAAATAATTGCGCTTTTTAAAGGCCTGCTCGGCCTGCTCGCACAGAGCATGAGCAACGCGCTTGGCAAGTGTTACATCGTGAGGCAAGGCTTTGGTTTGATAGAGATCCACGATCTCATGCCAACTGCCCTCTTCTTCAAACAGCTCCAGCAAATAGTGCGCGGCTTTTTGCTGCACAGCGCCTTTTTCAGCTAATAAATCTTTCAATAAGCCTTCGGCGCGATCAAACAGCCCTGCCTGGGCGTAGTCCATCGCCAGCTCAAGCTTGAGTGTGATCAACGTTTCACGAGCGAGATCGGTGCGCGCAAATAAAGACTGGTGCAGATGAATACTGCGCTCTATTTCACCTTTGTTGCGCAAGGTTCGGCCAAGTTTTAGCAGCAGATCGGTGGTGTCTTCGTCTAATTTGGGCAGGTTTAAGAAACTATTGAGCGCCGAGTCGTTGGCGCTGGCGAGGAAGATTTCAAGCGGCGGGATGTAGTCGTGGTTAGTGCATTTTTTTTCGCGATTAAAGCGCACTCCCAACGCCCAGCCCGTGGCCACCGCCACCAGCAACAAGACGAAAAGGAGTGCGTTTTCAGGCATGGCTTACGAGTTATCTGCAGGCTTTTGTGCCTTACGCTGTTGCAGCCACTGCCGCATTTGCATCCATAAGCCGCTCAGCAGTCCCAAAGCGGCACCCAAGCACAGCGTCAAACCCAGCCACAAGGACACAGGCAAGCTGATGGGCGTGGCAAAAAGAAAATCGATCGCCAAAGGCTGGTCATTGCGCACAGCAAAGGCCAAGGCGTAAATCAAAATGGCTAAAAAAATAAGGCTGGCCAAAAACTGTTTCAATTTTTTCATGATTTTACTCGTCAATACCATCGTTAACCTGCTCGCGCAGCTCTTTGCCTGGCTTAAAGTGGGGAACAAACTTGCCTTTTAGCTCCACCATCTCCCCGGTTTTGGGATTACGTCCTTGGCGTGGAGAACGATAATGCAAAGAAAAGCTGCCAAAGCCTCGGATTTCAATGCGATCCCCCGAAGATAGGCTTTGCGACATATGATCGATCAGCGTCTTGACTGCAAGCTCCACGTCTTTGGAAGACAGCTGCGGCTGACGGCTTAGGATGCGTTCGATCAAATCGGATTTGGTCATTATTATTCCCTCCATGAGAACGTGCTAGAAAGCTAGCCAAATCATGCAGTTAGCGCAAGTCTTTTGCAAGTAGTTAACGCTGTCGTTCAGGATGTAGCAAACCCTTAACAATACTGCGCCACCTCAACAATGGCTCGGCGCAGCCAACGATGAGCATTATGGTGTTGCAGCAAAGGCGACCACGCCATTTTGAGTTCGAAGGGCGGGATCTGAAAAGGCGGCTCCAACACTTTAAGCGAGGCCGAAGCGGCCTGCATGTCAGCCACCTTACGCGGCAAAGTCGCCACCAAATCGTTGTTTAAAGCCAGCAGCGCAGGCATTTGATAATGGCGAGTGAATACCGAAATTTTGCGTTTATAGCCAAGTTCAGCCAAAGCATAATCCACCCAGCCCAGACGAATGACTTTATCAGGGTCGATGCCCACCCCTGCCCCCATACCCGTTTTGCTAACCCAAATGTGACTACTGGCCAGAAAAGCCTTTAAATCAAAATTGCTGACACCTGGGTGATCGGGGCTCACTAGACAGACAAAATCGTCTTGCCACAGTGTCATTTGATGAAAGGATTGCGGCATATCATCAAAGCGGTTAATGGCCATATCCACCTTGCCGGCTTCCACGTCTTTAAAAGTGACGTCTGAGGGTGTTAGCACGTCCAAAATCACATCAGGAGCGTCGATGCGCAGCTTTTTTACCAGCTCAGGCACGAGAGTGGATTCGGCGTAGTCGCTAACCATAATGCGAAATACACGGTTGGATTGCAGTGCGTTAAACTCCTGCTGCGGCTCCAGTGCGCGGGTGATTTCACCGAGGGCTTTACGAATAATAGGTTGCAGCTCCAGCGCGCGCTCGGTGGCCGTCATGCCTTCAGAGGTGCGCACCAGTAACGGGTCATTAAGCAGCTCGCGCAAACGGCGCAGGCCATTGCTCATGGCAGGCTGGGTGATGCCTAATTGTTGTGCGGCCTTGGTCACACTGCCCTCGCGCAGCAGCACGTCCAGATACACCATTAAATTCAAGTCGATACGATCGAGGTTCATAAAAAAGCCCCCTAACTAAGAGGGGGCTATTATCACAGGCCAAGGCTCATTCACCAAATGAATATCTGTCTTACCATGACCAAGCTTTGCTGATACCCAGCACCAGCATCGGCTCGGCGTTGTCATCGTCTTCGATAGTGGTCGCTAAAGCTGAGAGCTTAAAATCCACTCCTTGCCAGCCACGTGCGACCGAGGCTTCGATATGCTGATAGCTGTTTTTATCACCCCAAAAATCATCCTGATCGGTTTGAGTGTGCGTGGCGCGCACATTAAACAAGTACTCTTCCCACTCATAATCTTGGCTTAGCTCGACAAAATAGCTACTGAGACCCGCACCGCCGTAATCGTGCGAATAATGCGCATAGATAGAAGTATTGGAGGGCAAAGTCACGCCAACATAAAGCTCAGGGTAGTTGTTGGCATCGGTATCCTTGCCACCGAAATAGTTGTAAGTGGCCAAGCCTGCATCTAAGACGGTATTTTCCGCAACAGCCAAGCTGTAGCCTACAGAGGTATCCAGCTCGGTGCTCACTTTCGTACCCGAGAAGTGCGCATTACTGCCCCAAAGCCCAGCGTAAAAACCGCTGTCGTGGCTGTAATTCAGCGCCGCCTGCACAGCGGGATTTTGCTCGGTTTGCGACACACCGTTATAGCGATAATCGGAAATTACGCCCACTTCTGCGGACATTTCCGCAAGCGCAGGTAAGGCACAAGCATAAAGAGAAAGAGCCAGTAGGGATTTTTTCATCATCAACTCCAAGAATGGGAACCCATAATCTGGGCGGGAAACCGCGTTAACGCTAGATGATGATAAAGGATCATGCTGAAGTATGACAGGAAAGTCAGATTGAAGCGGATGACTTCTCCTAAGTCTACTGCCGTAGAGGCGGCCATTGGCCGCCCTTCCTTGCAAAAGTACCGCTGTTGTTAGGCTTAGCTCAGGTGTTCAACGCGAATGCGAGTGACTTTGCCAAGACTGCTAGGCAGTGCTTCGATGGCAGCAATGGCCTCGTTCATGTGTTTTTCCAACACCTTATGGGTAAGCAGAATAATTTGCGCCTGCGCCGAGCCTTCTTTGGGTTCTTTTTGAATAAGCGCTTCGATATTGATGCCGCCCTTGCTCAAAATGGTGGCAACCGCCGCCAATACGCCTGTTTTATCTTCCACAGGAATGCGCAAGTAGTAAGCCGTTTCAATTTCACTAATTGGCAATACAGGAATGTCGTTTAGCTCGGTGAAGGCCAAAGCGCTAACTTGACTGGCCAAGGGCGCATCAAAGCCACGAGCGATATCGATCAAATCGGCCACTACCGCCGATGCCGTAGGCTCTGCGCCGGCACCTGCCCCAACATAAAGCGTGTTGCCAACGGCGTCGCCGTTCACCATCACCGCATTAAGCACACCATCCACTTTAGCGATTGGGCGAGATACAGGAATCAAGGTGGGATGCACACGCAGATCGATGCCTTTGCTGCTGCGGCGGCTCAAGCCCAAATGTTTGATGCGATAGCCCAGCTCTTCGGCATACTCCACGTCCTCGGGCGTAATTTTGCTTATGCCTTCGGTGTAGCAGCGGTCAAATTGCAGTGAAATACCGTAGGCGATGGAGGCCAAGATGGTGAGTTTATGCGCGGCATCTATGCCTTCGACGTCAAAAGTCGGATCGGCTTCGGCGTAACCCAGCGCCTGAGCTTCGGCCAAAACATCGGCAAACTCGCGGCCTTTGTCGCGCATTTCGGTAAGGATAAAGTTGCCTGTACCGTTGATGATGCCAGCTAGCCAGTTGATGCGGTTGGCCGCCAACCCTTCGCGAATGGCTTTGATCACAGGAATGCCACCGGCTACGGCGGCCTCATAGCGCACCATCACGCCTTTGGCTTTTGCAGCGGCAAAAATTTCTTTGCCGTGTACGGCAATCAAGGCTTTGTTGGCCGTCACCACATGCTTGCCGTTGGCAATCGCCCCCAGCACCACTTCTTTGGCGATGGTGTAGCCACCGATTAGCTCGACCACCACATCCACCTCGGGATTATTGACCACGTCCATGGCGCTGTCGGTCACTTTGACCTTGCCTGTATCAACATTAGGATTGGCGGCGCGTGTTGCTACCTGTTCAATAAGAATGTCACGACCGACCCGACGAGAGATCTCTTGCGCATTGCGTGTCAGCACATTAAACGTACCGCCACCCACTGTACCTAAGCCACAGATACCTACTTTAATCGGTTTCACCGTCGTGCCCCTTATTGTTGTAAAAGAAAGGCGGCCATTCTACGCAAAACTTGGGCGTTTCCCAAATATTCTGCGCGTGTTCCCCAAAGCCCATTGATGTGAAATACTGCGCGCCCTCTTTGCACTCTTGCTGTCATCGTGTCACACCCTACTCATAGCCCAAAGCAACTGCTACGCGCCGATTTGGTTCTGGTGCTGGTGACTTTATTGGCCGCCGCAGGTTGGCTTTTTTCCAAAGAAGCCCTAGCCGGCTTACCGCCTTTGCTCTTTATGGGGCTGCGTTTTTTAGCAGGCGGCAGCTTGCTGCTGCTGCCTTCTTTGCGCGCAATGGCACGCTTTAGCAAAGAACAATGGCGAGCCGCCATGCTGGTCGGCATGCTTATGGGCAGCGCCATGAGTATTTGGATTTTCGGCCTAGCGCACACCTCAAGCCTTGGCGAAGGGGCTTTTATTACCAGCTTGGCCGTGGTGATAGTGCCTTTAGTAAATTGGTTTATTTTTAAAGAAAGGCTCAGTAAGGCCGCGTGGATTGCTTTGCCTTTGGCCATTTTAGGTATGGCGCTGCTGTCTTTGCGTCACGGTTTTAGTTTTGAGGCAAGCCAAGTTTATTTTTTCTGCGCCGCGCTTTTATTATCCGTTACTTTTATTTTAAACAGCCGCGCCGCCGCCAAGACCCCTGCGCTGGCACTGAGTACCATTCAGTTGTTGTGGGTGGGGGTTATTTGTTTGACCTTGTCGTTTTTCTTGGAGGCTTGGCCAAGCCAAGTGGACAGCTCTATTTGGGGCTGGCTGTTTTTAAGTTTCACTCTGGCCACGGCGGCGCGATTTTCCTTGCAAACTTACGCGCAGGGTATTTCCCCCACTTCCCATGCCGCCGTCATTATGATTTTAGAGCCTGTATGGACGGCTATTTTTGCCGCCATCTGGTTTGCTGAACGCATGAGCCTCACGCAGCTTTTAGGCTGCGCCTTTATTGCTTTGGCCTTGCTGGTTAATCGACTGAAGTTTTTACAACACCGAGTTTAATAATTCTTGCGCCGCAGCAATCAACTCTTGCACATGATCGGAAGAAGCAAAGCTTTCGGCGTAGATTTTATAAATATCTTCGGTGCCACTGGGTCGGGCGGCAAACCAGCCGTTTTCGGTCACCACCTTAATACCGCCAATGCTCATTAAATTGCCAGGCGCGGTTACAAACACTTGCACTATGGGGCTGCCTGCCAATTCTTTCGCCTGAATGCTGCTGGCATTTAATTGTTTGAATGCCGCTTTTTGTGTGCCCGTGCAAGGGGTATCGACACGCTTATAAAAAGGCGCGCCCATCTGGCGTGTTAAACGCGCGTAATACTGCGACGGCTTCAGGCCCGTAGTGGCTAACATTTCGGCCGCAAGCAAACATAAAATAATACCGTCTTTGTCGGTACTCCAAGGCTTAGCTTGGAAAGTTAAAAAACTCGCCCCAGCGCTTTCTTCGCCGCCAAAACACAAAGCACCTTGATGCAAGCCCTGCACGAACCATTTAAAGCCCACAGGCACTTCGTACAATTGGCGCTGATTGGCGGCAACAACCTTATCCATCAATGACGAAGTGACTAAGGTTTTACCTACTTTTAACTGGCTACCCCATAACGGACGATGCTTGAGTAAATAATCCACAGCCACGCACAAATAATGATTGGGATTCATTAAACCCGCTTCATCGACAATGCCATGACGATCGGCATCAGGATCATTACCAAAGGCCAAAGTAAATTGCTCACGGATTTTTAACAGATTTTGCATCGCCGCAGGGCTGGAGCAATCCATCCGAATACGTCCATCGTGATCAGGCGGCATAAAAGCAAAGCTTGGGTCGATTTGCTCATTGACCACGGTTAAATTCAATCCCATTTTGGCCAGCGCTTGCCACACAGGTAGAGCTGTACCACCCATTGGGTCGGCACCGAGTTTCATACCCGATTTCATAATGGCGTCTAAATCCACCACCTGCTGCAACTGCGCTATATAGTGAGCAACGTAGTCGTATTCTTGTGCTTTTTTCTTGGCGCTCACCAAAGGCAATAACGTAATGCTCATGCAATCGTTTTGCAGATGACGATTGGCGCGCTTTTCAATCCAGCTAGTCACCTGTGTATCGGCAGGACCGCCGTCTGGGGTGTTGTATTTTATGCCGCCGTCTTCGGGTGGATTGTGTGAAGGCGTAATAATTAAACCGTCGCTTTGAAGCGCTTTATTGTGTTCATTGAAAGCCAAAATAGCGCGACTGACCAAGGGCGTCGCCGTCACTTCTTCGCGCGCAGCAATACGCACATCAACACCATTGGCCGTCAACACACGCAACGCAATTTCCCAAGCAGGCGTCGAAAGCGCATGAGTATCCTTGCCTAAAAACAACGGCCCCATAATGCCTTCTTGCGTGCGGTAATCGGCTACCGCTTGTGCAATAGCCATAATATGCCGCTCGTTAAAGGTGCCTTTTAAGCTGCTACCGCGATGCCCCGAAGTGCCAAAGACCACCGCCTGCGCAGGGTTATTGCTATCGGGTTGAATTTGATAAAACGCATCGAGCAAGGGCTGTAAAGAAGACATGGCCTAAATCCGCTAAAAGAAATTCGCGCATTATAGGCCGAGCGTGTTTTGAAAAAAACAGTAAGAAATAAAGGGTTAAGCTTTAGAAAAATACGCTACGACAGCGTCAAACCCCACAAGCAACTGCCCATCCACTTCCAGCAACGGGCGTTTAATCATACTGGGATAGGCAAGCAGAGCTTGCTGCGCCACAGCAGGCGTTAAATTATTTTTTAACTCCTCAGGCAAGGCTCGCCAAGTCGTGCCTTTTTTATTTAATAACGCCTCAACACCCAATGCGGCCACAAAGTGCGCCAACAGCTCAGGGCTAAGCCCTGCTTTTTTATAGTCATGAAACTGATAAGCCAAATGCTGCTGGTCTAAAAACACTTGTGTTTTTTTCATGGTGTCGCACTGCTTAATCCCATAAAGAGTAATAGCCATGAGCTATCCCACCCAGGCACGAATAGCAAAGGCCACCATCACGCCCAAATAATTACCCAGAATATAACCGATAATGGCGGCAGCAAAACCTGGAACTAAGACAAAACGATTTTTCAGCGCACCCGCAATCACAGGAATAAAAGGCACCGACATAATAGAGGCCGAGGAGCTGATTAAAAAAGTATCCACATCGATTTTAAAAATACGACATAAAATCGACTGCAAGATCATAGAACCAATCATAATAGTGGCAATATAACCAAACAGAGCCCATTTAATTTCATAAAAAACACTGGTATCCACCATGGTTCCCGAGGCGAAACAGAAAATTAAAATCAAATACATGCCCAAAGGATAGCTGTTGGGCAAAGCACGAACAAAAGGAATAAAAGATGTCAACAAGCCTAAGGTTGTAATGGTAATAATGATAACGGCTTGCGCCATGGCTCCTGAAAAAAGCTTAGATACACCGACAGACAATCCCACAATCAATATCGCAATAAGCAGTGCTAAGAGAGTTTTAGGTAATAACGAAACCTTAGCAAGTACTCGATAAGCCTGTGATGAATCATCGGACAAATGCTCAAAGCCACTATGCTCTTGCAGCGACTTTGGCTGTTGGTAAGCGGGTAAAAATTTACTGAAAATAGGCTTGGCAAAAGTAATAACAAAAAGAACATAGAGTGCAGAGAGCAATATGTCGTAAGTGAGCATATCGGTAAATACGCCCTGATCGGCGTCAATGGCTACCTTGATGGCCGCCATATTGGGACCACCGCCAATATAAGCCCCTGTCGACATGCCTGCTATTTGCCACATAAAGGGCAAGTAGGGTGCAAAAATAATAGCAGCCACTATAGCCATAGTCATTACCGATAAGACCGCAAACATCATGCTTTTTAATGTTGTTCCTGAAAGCTTTAAAGCCGCCCACACATCGATTGAAAATAACAGTAAAGACAAAGCAATGGCGACACTGGTACTAGACACGCCGCTTTGCAGATTTTTAACCGCCTCTCCTTCAGGCAACAGCCCTGTGGCGGCAATAGCAATACCCACAATAAAAGATACCACCACCACGCCCAGTTTTTCGAGCAGTGGTACTTTTTGGCATAAAAAAATTAAAAAAACTGGGGCAAGAAGATAAAATAGCAACAAAGCAAAGGTCATAATCATATCCAAACTGATTTTTATTATTGTGAGTATTAAACGCTGTGCAAGCGTGCAGCACGTTGCAAACGATATTGCGGAAACTGTTCTGGGTATTGCAGAACTGGCCACCAATCGACGATATTGCCCTGTTCATAAAGCGCAATTTGCCCGAACTGCAAAAAAACCGATTCACTTTGTTTGGGTCGGAAAAATAAATAGTCATCCACTTGCAAATTGCTGTTAGTGGCAAGCTCATAAAACTCTTGATTGCTGGAGCGCCCTAAAAGCTCACTGGGGCGAGCGTCAGGATAGCAAGGTGTCGCCAGCCAGTTACCACCGTAAATATAACAACCTTCTTTGGGTAATTTTCCGAACGCCCGTAGAACACGCGACAATATGGGCGCTTCAGGAATTTCAGGCTTGTGTACCCGCTTTAAAACAGGCGCCGCAATAAAAGCCGCAGGCAAATGATGCGTAAGCGTTTCCACATCAAAATCCGTTGGCTTCACCAAAGCCGAGGCAGTGGCAATTTCAGTAGCCACACGCACCCCTGCGTCGTACAGCGGATAAGTCGAACTGCCACCCGTGTTTAAGCACAGCCCTTCTAATGCTTGCGCGCCCAAAGTTTTACTTAGCAAAGTGACAAATTGTTGATAGCGCTCTCGCACTGCGTTAAATGCCAAACGTGCGCCACCTAAAATATCAGGTATCTTGCTGATATGGGCTTCGTAGCCCATAAGCCCCGACAAAGTTAACCAAGGCGAATG
>JBDKHD010000201.1:0-3045 GCA_039797885.1 Pseudomonadota bacterium | reverse complement strand
TATTTTGCTGCTATTGGCGGTTTTTACCGCGCTGGCGGCCTTTCACGAAGGGCGTAGTCATGCCTTGCTGTGGATGGCCTCAGGCTTATTGTTGGCGGCGCTGGGCTATATGTTGCAGTTTGCGCGGCTGATCAATATTTCCCCTGCTTTTATGGTGGTCTGGGGCAATGTGGCTCTGATTTTAAGCCAAGCCTGCATGTGGACGAATTTGCGGGTTTTTGGCGGCAAAGCAGCGCGCTGGGTGGTGATTGTGGCAGGGCCGCTGCTTTGGGTGGTGCTGTGCCAGTGGCAGGATTTTGCTGGCTCTATTTATGCCCGTATAGCGGGTTTTTCATTAATTAGCTTGGTGTACATTCTGTGGACGGCCAAAGAGGTTTGGGCGTTGCGTTTTATTGCTCGTCGGCCTGTGCTGCTGCTGTGGTTGGTTTTAATCGAGCACGCGCTTTATTACGCTTATCGTTTGTTGCCTTTTAATAGCGCAGGCATTACTTGGTTTAGCCCCAGCATCAGCTTTACCTTGTTTGAGGGCTTGTTGTTTTCTATCGGCTTGGCCTACGGCACTTTGATCGTCGTGCGCGATGCCATCGAATGGCGCTACTGTCATGCCTCTTTGCACGATCCGCTAACAGGTTTGCCCAATCGGCGCGCGCTGTTTGAAAAAGGCAAGGAGCTTTTGACTAAGGTGCAAGAGCAGGGCGGAGCCTTGGCGATATTGATGTGTGATTTGGATAATTTTAAACGCATCAACGACCAATACGGTCACGATAAGGGTGATAAAGTGCTGGTGGCCTTTGCGGGAGTTCTCAGTCATAACCTGCGCCAAGAGGATTTCTGCGCACGCATGGGCGGTGAGGAATTTGTGGTCATCGTGCAGGCCGATAGCCAAACCGCATTGCAACTGGCCGAGCGCATTCGCAAGGCTTTTGCACAGGCGCATGATTTGTCTGTGGGTCAACTTGGCGTCAGCATTGGTGTGGCAGATATCGAAACCCAAGGGCACAACCTCGATAAACTGTTATCTTGCGCCGACAAAGCCATGTATCGTGCCAAAGAATCGGGGCGCAATTGTGTGGCATGGCCGTAGCGATGGATGGGCTGTAAAAATCACGCATGCGCAAGAGCATAAAACTCTCTATAATCGCGGCAATTTTTTTCGCTTAATTTGAGAGTTTTTATGAAAGTTCGCACCCGCGTAGCCCCTTCTCCCACTGGTGATCCCCACGTTGGTACTGCCTATATCGCGTTATTTAATCTTGCCTTTGCCAAGCAGCATGGCGGTGAGTTTATTGTGCGCATCGAAGACACCGACCAAGTGCGCAGCACGCGTGAATCCGAGCAAGCCATTATGGACAGTCTGCGCTGGCTCGGTTTGGAATGGAGCGAAGGCCCAGACGTCGGCGGCCCTCATGGCCCTTACCGTCAAAGCGAGCGTGCGGCTTTATACCAAGAACAAGTGCAGGTGCTTTTAGATAAAGGCCATGCTTTTAAATGTTATCGCAGCGCCGTAGAGCTGGATGCCATTCGTGCCGCCAAACAAGAAAAAGGCGACAGCAGCGCCTTAAAATCCCATGATTTAAAACTAAGTAGCGAAGAAGTCGCCAAGCGCGAAGCCGCTGGTGTGCCTTTTGTGATTCGTATGGAAGTGCCTGTCGATGGTGTTTGCGTAATTAACGATATGCTGCGCGGCCCGATTGAATTGGACTGGTCGCAAGTTGACGCGCAAGTTCTGATGAAATCCGACGGTTTGCCCACTTACCATTTGGCCAATGTGGTCGATGATCACTTTATGGAAATCACTCATGTGCTGCGTGGCGAAGAGTGGATCAGCTCTGCGCCTAAGCACCAGTTACTGTACAAATACTTTGGCTGGGACATGCCACACCTGTGCCATATGCCGCTTCTGCGTAACCCCGATAAAAGCAAGCTGTCGAAGCGCAAAAACCCGACCTCGATTTTGTTTTACGCACGCATGGGTTTTATGCCCGAAGCCTTGTTGAACTATTTGGGCCGTATGGGCTGGTCGATGCCCGATGAGCGTGAAAAATTTAGCAAAGAAGAAATGTTTGAGCACTTCGATATTCGCCGTGTGTCCTTGGGTGGTCCCGTCTTTGATGTCGAAAAACTGCGCTGGTTAAATAGCCTGTGGTTGCGCGAATTGGATGCGCAAACTTTTGCCGAGCGTTTTGTCGCGTGGGGCTTGCAACAAGAACGTTTGCTGCCTTTGATTCCGCACATTCAGCCGCGTGTAGAAGTCTTTACCGATGTTGTGCCTTTGGCAGGGCATTTTCTTTCGGGTCTACCCACCTTGACCGCTGCGCAATTTGCCAATAAAGCCTACGACGACGAACAACTGGTAAAAATTCTGCAATTTGGCCTGTGGACTTTGGAGTCTTTGCGTCATTGGAATAACGATGCCATCAAAGAAAGCCTTTTTGCTTTGGCTAAGGGCATGGATGTGAAGGTTAAAGATTTTCTCTATCCGTTCTTTATCGCCATAGCAGGGACTTCTGCCACGATTTCAGTGCTGGAGAGCATGGAGCTTTTAGGCCCAGATATGAGTCGTGCGCGCGTGCGCCATGCCCTGCGTATTGCCAACGGCGGCGAAGACTTGGGCAATAAAAAGCTGAAAAAACTGGAAAAGGAATTTGAAGAAATAACCAAAAAACTCCAGCAAAATTAAAAACCTAGGTTGACACAAAGGGGGTGCATCAGTAATATGCGCCCACCTTTGAAACGGGGCTATAGCTCAGCTGGGAGAGCGCTTGCATGGCATGCAAGAGGTCGACGGTTCGATCCCGTCTAGCTCCACCAATTCATCGGTCGTCCTTGTGTCCCCATCGTCTAGAGGCCTAGGACATCGCCCTTTCACGGCGGTAACAGGGGTTCGAATCCCCTTGGGGATGCCACTCATTTTCGGCAATGCAAAATGGGGCTATAGCTCAGCTGGGAGAGCGCTTGCATGGCATGCAAGAGGTCGACGGTTCGATCCCGTCTAGCTCCACCAAATTTCTTTTTATTCCAGCATTTCCTTACTCATAAATACCC
>JBDKHD010000200.1:0-3714 GCA_039797885.1 Pseudomonadota bacterium | reverse complement strand
GGCATGGATGTTAGCGCCAAGACCTTTGTCCTTAATGGATTAACAGTACGCATCGATAAGCACACTGAGTTGGATGGCAATCTGAGCCTAGAGTCGCTAATAAACGGTGTGTTGGTGAAAGTTGAAGGTCATATCAACGCCCAAGGCGAGTTAGTGGCCGAGGAGATTGAGGTTAAAGCACAGTCTAACATTAGCCTTACTGCCACAGTCGAAGCGCTGAGTGCAGGTGCGGATAACTTCAGCGGCACCTTGACGGTTTTAGGTGGGTTGCAAGTGAAAGTGGATATGAACACCCGTCTACGCGATGACGGTAACAACAAGAATAAGTTCTTTAATTTCAGCCAGTTAAGAGTAGGTGATGAAGTAGAACTTAAACTTACAGGTGATGCAACTTCGGGCTACCGCGCTTTGCGTTTAGAGCGCGATAATGACGCGGATGACGTGGGTGAAATCGAGCTGAAGGTTCCTGCTAGTGTTATCAATCTGCAAGATAAAACCATACTGGGCGTTGCCTTTACTTCGGCCTTGACCTTGCCAGCCTCTTTACCTGCTCAGGCTGAAATCAAGCTCGAAGGTCAATTCAATGGCAGCTTAATCATCACTAAGTTTGAAATTGAGCTGGATCACGACGATTAACATGCCCAAGGCTCAAGCCCTAACTGTGCTTTTCATTGCCGCCCTCTGGGCGGCTTTGGTCGTTCCTGCTTGGGCGGATGCCAAAGTGGAGCTAGCAGGCGGGCTGGAATACGACAGCAACGTCGCCCCCGACACGCTCGAAGCCAATGTGAACCAAGGCGACTACGCCACTTGGCTGAAACTGGGGCTGGGCTACCGCCAAAACTTGGGCGCCTTTTCTGGGCAGATGGATTACCAATTGCAGGACAGCCGCTGGCTGCACAACCCCAGCTTTAACAGCCAAATGCATCTCGGCCTTGGACGGCTCGGTTATCAGCAGCACGGCCACAGTGCTGAGCTGGCACTGGTGCAGGCTTATGGTTTGGTCGATGGGCAGGACTTTTTACGGTTAACGCGCTTAAGCCCTGCCTACGGGCGGCTGCTTAATGCGCGCTGGTTTATGCGCTTGCAAGGCGATCTGAGCGAAAAAACCTTTGCCGACTTTGCCGAGCGTAACAGCCAAACCCAAGCAGGCAGCCTTTATTTGTATCGATTTTTCGATAGAACCCGCTTTTATCTTAGTGCGCAGTTGCAGCTCAAAGACGAGCAGGCGCAGGCAGCTGTCTACAGCTATCAAGCTTGGCTGGTGCAATTACAGCTAAAGCGCAGCTGGCAGGTGGCAGGGCGCGAGCTGAGCGTGCGTGCTAAGGGGCGGATGGAGGAGCGGCAATACCAAGGTTGGCGCAGTGATATTCAAAGTAGGCGTCACGACTGGCGTTTGCGTGCGGCCTTAGAAGCCGATTTTAAGCTGGGGGCGGGCTGGGCGCTCCATGCCAGCTGGCAGCAAGAGCGCTTTAATTCCAATCTGGCGCTGGCCGATTACGACCAATACCGCAGCCAGATTGGGCTGAGCTTTGAGTTTTAACCGCAAAACACCAGGCGCACGCTATCAAGAGACAGCTGCGCTTGGCCTATTGCTTTAAGCACCGCTTCTTGTTCCTGTTTCACATCCGCTACCAAGCTTTTGGGCATATTGGGATTGTGTTGGCTTAGCGCATGCAAGCGCGCCAAACGCCCTTCGTAGGCTTCTACCGCTTTGTTCATGGCGCGTTCAATCATCTTATTGAGCTGGCCGCCACCGAGCTTTTCCAGCTTGGCGATTAATGGCTCAATCTGTGTTTGTTTTTGCTCGACTAAGCCACGCGCCGTACCTTTTTTCAGCGGTAAGACAAAGGCGGGCAATTCGCCGTTATTGACCTTTAAATCGCCCTTGGGCGTCATCATTAGGTGCATGGCATTGGGGGGCAAAAAGCGTTCTATCGCTAAGGCTTTGGGTGCTGGGCAGCGTGCCACAAATTGCAGCTCCAAATAACAATCGCCCGTTTTGTAGTCGTGATCTTCGATGTAACCTGAGGCGGCGTTGCCCGCAGGGCCACTGGTAATTAGCTCTAGGGCTTGGTCGATAAAGGGATGCTCCCAGCTTAAAAACTGCACATCATCGCGCGCCAAGGCCACTTCACGACGCGTGGTGGCCATAAAGCCGTCCTCTGGCAAGTGCGGCAGATCAGGAACCAGCATGTGATCGCCTGGGGTGATGGTGATGCAATCACCGCCTAGGTCGATGACTTCGAGGCCAAAGGCATCGGCAAAAAGTTCGATAAAATCATTGAGCTCGGCTTCGTCTTCGATGTGGGTCAGGGGCATTTCTTTGGCCAAGGCTTTGGCGCGGCTGGGATGGCACGAGTGCAGCTCCAGCAAGCGATCGCGGCCTGCTTCCAGCTGTGCCAGCAAGCCTTGCTGCTCTTGGCTTAGGGTTTGAATCAGTTCAGCCAGCCCTTCGCCCGTTTGCACGGCTTGCTCGATGGCCGCTTGGTGGCGTTCAAGCAGCGTTTGCGCGGCGGGGTTGGGGCGGCTGAATAAATCCAGACCTTGGCTGAGTACTTGGGCATAACGCCCCGTCACATGCTCGGCAAAAACAGGGATGTGAATTTGAATATCGTGTTTTTGGCCGATGCGGTCGAGGCGACCAATGCGCTGTTCGATCAAGTCGCAGTTAAATGGCAGGTCAAAAAGCACCAAGTGACGAGCAAACTGGAAGTTACGCCCTTCGGAGCCGATTTCTGAGCACAGCAAAATGCGCGCGCCTTGTTCGTGGTCGGCAAAGTAGGCCGCAGCGCGGTCGCGCTCGATCAAGTCCATATTTTCGTGGAACACCGCCACTTGCACGCCTGCGCTTTCCCACAGCCAACGCTCTAAATCCAATACGGTTTGGGCGTGGTGACAGATCAATACCAATTTTTCTTTAGCGGTCTTTTGCAGCAATTCCAGAAGCCAGGGGCAGCGTGAGTCGCTGTCGCACCAGTTCAGCTTACCTTGCTCTGGGTAAAAATTCAGCGTGCTCAGATCGTCGTCCACAGGCTTGGGCAGCGGGCTGATATGAGCCACGCGCTTGGGAAAGCCTGCGACACCTTGGCGGGTGTTGCGATAAAGCGCACGCCCAGGGCCGTGGCGGTCGATCAGGTTGCTTAAGAGTTTGCTGCGGTTCTCTGGGCTTAAATCGTCGCAGTCGTCTTCAGGTAACAGCTGCGCCAGTCGTTGTGCTTGCGCCGTGCTTAGACTGTCGCTTGAGGCCAGCGCGCCCGCCAGTTCAGCAATGGGCTGATAGGCTTGTTGCTCGGCTAAAAACTGCGCAAGACTTGGGTAGCGCTCAGGGTCGAGCAGGCGCAGACGCGCGTAATGGCCTTGAATGCCTAGCTGCTCTGGGGTGGCCGTCAGTAGCATCAGCCCTGCGGTTTTTAAGGACAGCTCTTCAACCAGCTCGTAGGCGCTGTCGATCTCGTCGCCGTCTTCGCTCCAGTGCAGATGATGCGCTTCGTCCACCACCAGCATGTCAAAGGCGCTGGCGTGAATTTGCGCACTGACGCTTGGGTGAGTGGCCAAAGTCAGCGGGCAAAGAAACAGCTGGTTATGGGCAAAGATGTCGTCGCCATCCAATACCATGTCGGCGTCGATTAGGTTAAAGCGCAGGTTAAAGCGGCGGATCATTTCCACCAGCCATTGATGTACTAAGGCATCGGGAACCAGCACCAGTACGCGGCT
>JBDKHD010000199.1:0-17900 GCA_039797885.1 Pseudomonadota bacterium | reverse complement strand
AAGCCGCTGGTACGCTGCATGTGCTCAATTAAGCCTGGGTCGATGTCGCCGCTGCGCGTGCCCATAACCAAACCTTCCAAGGGCGTTAAGCCCATACTGGTGTCTACCGAACGGCCATTGGCCACGGCGGTGGCGCTGCAACCGTTGCCAAGGTGCGCAATTAAAAAGTGACACTCTTCGGGCGCTTTACCTAAACGTCGCGCGGCCTCACGGCTCACGTACTGGTAGCTGATGCCATGAAAGCCGTAACGGCGCACGCCGAAGTCCGAGTACCAGGAGTAAGGTGTGCCGTAGAGGAAGGTGGTGGGGGCGATACTCTGATGGAAAGAGGTGTCAAAAACCGCAACCTGTGGCAAGCCTGGAAACAGCTCTTGGCACAGCTCGATACCTTGAATATTGGCTGGGTTATGCAGTGGCGCTAAGGCCGACAGCGGTTTGAGTACGGCTAAGGTTTCATCGGTAATCAGGCTGCTTTGTTTAAAATGCTCACTACCGTGTACTACACGATGGCCAATGGCGCGCAGATTGGCGGCATGAGCACCGGCTAGATTGATAAAGGCTTCGATTGCTTGGCGATGGCTGGCTTTTTCGCCCAAAATTTCCTCGGTGTGCACAGCGCCTTTGAGGCGAATGCGCGAGTCGTTTTCATTGATAAGGCGTTCAGCGAGGGCGGTAATAATGGGTTTTTTAGCAGAAGAGGAGGCGTACAGAGCAAACTTGGCAGAAGAGCTGCCACAGTTGATGACGAGCACCGAATCCATAAGGGTTCCTTAATACAATTAAGCGACTTTTTGAGTGGGGGTAAGATTCATTTCAATGTGTAACAACGCGGCGTAAGCGGCTTTGCGAGCGTTGTCGGATAAGCGTCCAAGATTAAACTTAACCGCGTAGCGATAGCTTTTGTCTTGCAACTCCATGCGTAAGATGATGGCGGGAATGGCCTGTAAGCGATGGTCTTGGTTGGCAATTTCAAGCAGAACCGCTTGGCCAAGTTTGAGTTTACAGGCTGAGGAAAATGAGAGGCCACCTAGAGTGAAGCTGCTTGCTTCGACAGGAAAGGCTTTTTTAGCAAAACCAAAGAAACGTAAGGGCTGTAAGACCACGCTAAGTCCTTGCACGCCAAAGCGCTGACGGCTGCGACGCTCGTTATTGGCCAAGTGTTATCCCTCTTTGATGTCGATGGCTTTTACCGTATCGAGGCGGGCTAGATTGTTGTTGTGAATCATACGTTGCACTTCCAGCACATATTCGACGCCGCGCTCAGAATAACCCACGAGCCCAGAGGCTAGATTTAAACCCGTGCTGTGTCCAATCAAATCGATCTCGACTTGACGCAAATCACGCAAATCTTGGTATTGAGGATGGGTGTTGAGGTTGAGCATGTAGCTGGCAACCGACTCATAGGGAGAGGCAAACACACGCACTTCGTGACGGGCACGGTGATTGCGCTCGCCCGGGATTATGCCGCAGCCCGCGCGAAAGCACCACTGACCAAAAAGGTTATTGCCTTCGGTGGCAAAGCGCGAAGACCCCCAAGCCGACTCATTAGCGGCCTGCGCCAGTACCAAAGAAGGTGGCAGAGGGATAATACGGCGCTCGACCATTTGCTTACGTTCCAGCGCATCGGTGTTTTTAATGCGGTATTTAAGTAGGACTTCTTCTAGGGCAAGAGTTTCTTCTGCGCTTAAAAGTTCTTGATCAAGGCGTTGTAGTGTTTGTTCGCGCTCGGCCAAAATGGCGACGTTGGCTTGCTCGATAAGCGGGAGCAAGTAAGCAAAAAAAGCGGCTTTCTTTTCTTTGGTGGAGTTGTAGACCGTAAAGTCGGGCAAGGGGGTAGGTTCAACGAATACAATGGGTTCTATTTCAAAATTGGGAGCCGAGGGCGGCTGTTGACAACCTGCCAAACCGATAAGCAAAAGAAGAGAGAGGCGTTTATGCATGCAGTGCTTCCATTGGAACGAGGTGCCCATTGTAATGGTTTTTTCGCTTTTGGTCTTGCCCACCTATACTTGGCGTCGATAACAAAAGCGTTGCCTTGGAGTGCAAAGATGAAAAAAAGTTACGTTTTGGCTTGGGTGTTAGGCTGTTTTATTTTTAGCCAAACTCAAGCACTACCCAGCCCTAGCATTAGCGAGGCTAAGGCTTTAGCCGCACAAAGCCTTGGCCAGCCGCTGTATTGGTCGCCTTTTCGGATGCCTTATGAGGTTGCGCAAAATAGTCAGGCAACGGATGCAAAATTTTTACAAACGCTTTACAAAAACAATATGGTGGCTCGTGAGCCGATCGAAGAGAAAGTCAGCCGTGAGGTGAATGGCGTCGAGCGTACCCAGCTTGAGCTGCGCTGGCGCTATAACTACAGAACACCTCCGAAAAGCTTTGAAGAAGAGGGCTTTTATTATGGTGATGGGCAAGTTTTGAGTGTAAAAATTCACCCGAGTGTTGAAACTTCAAGGCAGCTTTTGGCGCAGCTGGATGTGAGATGGGGAGTAAAAAATATTCAGTCTTGGGTGAAAGACCCCGTCTTTAAACAGGCTCGTACGTTAAGACGCAGCTTGGAATCTCAAACTGCACCCTTTGAAAAAACGCTCTATGTGCAGTATCAAAAGGGGGCTTGGGGGCTGTGGCAGCCAGGGTTGGAGTAGGGGCGCTGCCCTAGGCTTGCTGCAATACGGGGTCGGGTGTGGCGCAAATCACTTTATTGCGACCATGACGCTTAGCTTGATAGAGGGCTTTATCGGCGCGTTCAACCAAATCTTCGAGTTTGTCGCTTGCTTGCAAGGCCGCGCAACCAATGCTTGCGGTAATTTGCATAGTGCCTTTGTCGGTCATAAAGCGTAAGTCGGCAATGTTTTGTCGAATGCGCTCGGCCAAACGCAGCGCACCTTCTATATCGGTGCTGCTAAGCATGATTAAAAATTCTTCACCACCAAAGCGGAAACACATATCGGTCTGACGTACGGATTGATTGATGCTGGCGACCACGCTTGCCAGCACTTTGTCGCCCGTGCAATGGCCGTAGTAATCGTTGACCAGTTTAAAGTGGTCGATGTCCAGCATAAGGATGACTAGGTTTTGTTTGTGACGCTTGGACAGCTCGATTTCGCGCGGCACATAGGTTTCCATGGCATAGCGGTTGCCTGCGCCTGTTAATGGGTCTTTGGCCGCCGCAGATAGGGCTTGGTGATAGAGCATCGCATTGCGCAAGGGGTAGACTAAAGAGGTCAGCAGCCCTTCAAGATTGGCCAGCTCCTGCTCTTGAAAGCGGGTGCTGCGCTGAAAGCTCAGTACGCCCATGTCTTCGTCTTGGGTTTGCAAGTGGTAATGCACGTTATGACGACTTTTGCGCCCCAGTTGTAGGGTCTTTAGCGTTTTCTTGTGCTGATAGGTTAAGCCATCAACCAGTACGGATTGTTGGATCTGGCTTAGAAAAATATCCAGCAGCTGATTGAGTTCTAAAGTCGTTTGCAGTTTGCCTTGCAAGCGCAACAGCAAATCGGGACGAATGTCAGGCTGTGGTGCCAGATCGGCGTAAGCGGTAATGACTTTGCTGCTTTGTTCGGCGGTAGAGAGTGCCATAGCGAACCCCATGATAAATACCTCGTACTCAGCTAATGCGATTTTTGTGCCAATGTCTTTCTTATAAAAAAATGCTTGTGCATCAAGTGCTTAGTCTCTATATCGGGCGGCAACGGGTTTTCTAAAGAGCGGAATAGATAAAAAATAGTCAAATTGCGACGACGGAAAGTTGACGAAAAACAGGTAATAAATAACAAGATGTTTGACGCGCAGGGTTCGGCTGCGCGCCAAGAAGCAGAGGCTTAGCTGCCTGCGTGTTGTTTAAGCCATTCTTTGGCATCAAAACGCTGGCCGTTGGTGCCGATGGAGGCGGGGCTCATTAAATGTAGGTACAAAGGCATAAGCGTGTCGGCGGCCGCAATGGTTTCAGGGTGCTCGCCTGGGTAGGCGGCTTGGCGCATGCCCGTGCGGGTTGCACCTGGGTTGATGCAGTTCACGCGAATGCGGCTGGTGTTTTCCAGCTCATCGGCCAAAAGTTGCATCAGGCCTTCGCTGGCAAACTTTGAAACGGCATAGGCGCCCCAATAGGCGCGAGCTTGGTGGCCGACGCTACTGGTGGTGAAAATGACAGAGGCATCCGTGGGTGCTTGGCGCAGTAGCGGCAATAGATGTTTCATCAGCATAAATTGGCTGGTGGCGTTGATTTGCATGACTTTTTGCCAGGTTTCAACGTGGTAGTTTTCCACCGAGGTGCGTTGCCCTAGTACGCCCGCATTTAGGAGCACACCATCCACATGGCTGAAGTTTTCGGTAATTAAAGCGGCAAGCTGGCGGTAAGGTTCTTCCGTACGGGTGTCTAAATCGAAGGGCAAAATGGCCGGTTGCGGCAAGCCTTCGCTTTCGATGAGGTCGTAGGTGTCGTTGAGTGCGCGCTCGGTGCGCCCTAGTAAGAGTACGGTTGCGCCTGCGCGGGCATAAGTCAGTGCTGCGGTGCGGCCTATGCCGTAGCCTGCACCCGTAACCAAAACAATGCGATTCTCTAAGCTCATGCGGGGCTCTTTGGGTTTATTAGGGTTAAAAGTTCTAAGGGACTTTGGATGTAGAAATCCGCTTTCCAGTCTTTGGGGTTAACGTCTTTTTCGATATAGCCAAAAAGCGCGGCCACACTGGGCATGTCTGCGGCCTTGGCCGACTCGATATCGCGTACATGATCGCCCACATACCAGCAGTCACTGGCTGCAAGCTGAAAATGCTCGGCTGCTTTTAGCAGTGGTTCAGGGTGGGGTTTGCGCTGCGTGACGTCTTCGGGGCAAATCAATAGTTCAGTCTGAATACGCAGGTTGTGCAGAAGCGGCACCGCGTATTCGCGAGGTTTGTTGGTGACTATGCCCCAATGCACTTGCGCTTGGGCAAAGGCATCTAAAACGGTAGCAAAACCTGAAAACAGCTCACTGTGCAGGCCTAGAACTAGGCTGTAACGGTCGAGCAGGCGCTGACGGTAATCCCAGATTAGCGGGTGGTCTTTGGCGATATTCCAGGTTAGGCAGGCTAACGCCAAGCCACCATTGCTGACTTGTTCGCGTATGAGCTCGTGCGCAAGCGGCGCAATGCGGTCGTCATGACGCAAGCTGTTCACTACCTCAAAAAAGTCGGGAGCGCTGTCGACTAAAGTGCCATCGAGGTCGAAAAAAACGGCTTTAGGCGGCGTCATGCTCGTCCTTACTGGCGCAGATCAGGTAGTTCACATCGACATCCCGCTCTTTGAGGGCGTAAACCTTGGTGATGGGGTTGTAAACCATGCCTGTTAAATGCTGTACCTGAAGTCTTGCTTGGCGACACCAAGTGGCAAGCTCACTGGGTTTAATAAATTTGTGGTAGTCGTGCGTGCCTGTGGGCACTAGGCGCAGCAGGTATTCTGCACCCAGTACGGCAAACAAATAGGCTTTGGGGTTGCGGTTGATTGTGGAAAATACCAGCTTGCCGCCGGGTTTTACCAAGGTGGCGCAGGCTTGAATGATGGACTGTGGGTCGGGAACGTGCTCCAGCATTTCAAGGCAAGTCACCACATCGAAGCTTGCAGGCGCTTGTGCGGCCAGCTCTTCAACGGCAATCAGGCGGTAATCTACTTTGACGCCGCTTTCCAGTGCGTGCAGTTTGGCGGTGTTGAGATTGGCTTCGCCTAGGTCGATGCCTGTCACCTGTGCGCCGCGTTGCGCCATGGCTTCGGCAAGAATGCCGCCACCGCAGCCTACGTCCAATACTTTTTTACCTGCGAGATTGACCTGAGTGTCAATGTAATTGGTGCGCAGTGGATTGATGTCGTGCAGCGGTTTGAATTCGCCTTCGTAGTCCCACCAACGCGAGGCTAGGGCTTCAAACTTGGTAATTTCGCTGTGATCGACGTTGGCCATGCCGCTCTCCTAAGTCTGGCTATAAAGCGCGGCAGTATAACGGATATTTTTGCACAAAGGTTAGGCAAGAGGGGGCGTCTTACCTTCAAGGAGGTAAACGAAAGCCAAGATTTCGGCAATGACCTGATACAAGGACTCGGGAATTTCAGCGCCTAAATCCAGTTGCGCTAAAAAGCGCATCAAACTGGCGTTTTCATAGATGGGTACTTTATGCTCCAGCGCCAGCGCAATGATGGCTTGTGCCAGTTCGTCTTCGCCTGTGGCCGCGACTTTGGGCGCATTAATGCCGTCATAGCTTAGGGCGACGGCTTGGCTGGCTTTTAGTAAAGATTCAGGAATGGGCATATTAGGCTCTCTCATCGACCCAGCGGGTGCGAATTTGATTGCGGCTCGGCTCTGGCAGCTTGCCGTAGCGCGCGTGCAGTTCTTCGACTTCGACGCCCATCTGTTTAAGCCGCTCTTGCAGGGGCTTAAGCTCCTGTTGCAGTAGGCTGAGGGTGTGCTGTTCTTTGGACCAAAAGGTGGCACGCACCTTGGGGTAATGCAGCGCTATATCGACATCCAGCTCGCCCAAGTGGCGCAAGTCAAAATACAGCCGCAGTTGCCAAGCGGTCGTGGGCTTATTGGCGTCTTTGGGATTGTTATCGCGCTCTTGCTGTAAGTGCACTCGTACTTCGCGTGCCTGCTGGCCATCTTGGTAGTAAAGCGGAAAGCTTAGCTGGAGCTCTTTGCTACTGAGCTGGGTGCTTTGTTCGTGTTCGATCTGGGCGAGGGCACTTTGCAGCAGCTTGGTGTGGTCGTTAAGGCTAGGCTGCGGCTGTACTGGCAGGCTGTGGCTGCTTGCAGAGCCTTGCTGGGTGGCAAGGTGGTTGGCCCATTGCACTAAGGCGCGGCTTATAACGGCTTTGTAGTCGCTGCTAAGCAAGGCTTGCAGTAGGCTGGGCGTGCTGGGCATAGCGGTGTTTGAGGCGGCTTGAGTGAAGGGTTTTTCTAGCCGCATTTTGACCTCGGCCAAAATAGCCTCGATGCCCAAGTTGGGTGCTTTGCTGCTTTGGGTGGCTGTGCCGCTAAGGCTTAAGGCTTCCTCCGCTGGGGTTGGACGGAGGGGGCTGTTAGCCGTAGCGGCGAATTTTTGCCATAGGCTGTTAAAGATCGAGGCGCTGTCTTGGGGGGCGCTGGCGCTTGAGAGGATTTGCCAGACCTTGTGCTCGTAACTTAAACCGTTATCTTTCACCGCTTGTTTGAGACTTTCGACCTGCCCCAGTTGCGCCAAGGTCGGCAGTTGCTGTTGCCAGTTTTTGAGTATTTGCTGCAAGGCTTGCGTCGAGGCCTGCGCGGCGGCAACGCTTGGGCTGGCTGAGTTGGACACTGGGGTGTTTAGTTTGGCGTCTGGATTGGCGCTGGTTGCGCTTTCTGGGGGCATAAGTGGCTTTAGCGTGGCGGGGCTTAGACTGTCGCTGCTGGCCGTGGTTGCAAAAGTAGTAACAGGACGGCTTGTGGCAGGCTGAGGCGGCGTAAGCTCTAGGCTCGCCAGTTTTTGAATCAGCTCCAGCACAGGGGCAAGGGCGGAGTGCTTGAGCACAGGGGTTGAGGTGGCGGCACTTTGGGGCGGCAGTCTTGGGTAAAGCGCATCTTGCGCTAGGTCAGCGTGACGCGTAGGGCTTTGTGCTAGATTGCCCGCTGTAAGCGGCAAGCGGCTTTTAATGAAGTCGCTTAGGATTTGGGGCGAAAGGCTGTCGTCCGCTGCGGGGGCGGCGAGGGTCAGGTTTAACACTTTCAGTACCAAAGCTTGCGCGCTTTGCTCCAGTTTCAGTATTAGGCTACTGCCAAGCGGCAGCGGCCATTCGCTTAAGGCGTTGAACTGTTGTTTGCCATCGGACAGGGTTAAAACAAAGTAGGGTGGCTGGCTGTTTAGGCTTTGTACCTTGACCTCAAACTGACCTTCGCCTTGGGCATTATTTGGTACAGCAACGCTTGCCTGAGTTTTAAGCAGGCTTTGCAGGCTGGAAAGTGACAATAAAGGTAGAGAATCCGAAGGCATGGGCAGTTCACTGAGTTTTTTACTACTTTAGTGAGTCCTTGGTGTTTGTGTATATAATGGCGCACTTTTTTTACTTAAGCATGGCATGACTCAATCCTTCCCATCCTGTTCTGTCGCCCTTGAAGCGCAAGATCTGTACTGCGTGCGTGATGATCGCGTGTTATTTCAGGGTTTGTCTTTGCTGGTACAAAACGGCGATCTTATTCAGCTGGCAGGCCCCAATGGCGCGGGCAAAACCACCTTACTGCGTTTGTTGGCGGGCTTAAACCGTGATTATGACGGTAAGCTGCTATGGCAAGGGCAAGACCTGTACGACGATTTTGCCAGCTACGCCAGTGCGCGCCTCTATCAAGGCCATTTGGCGGCGGTTAAAAAAGCGCTGACGCCCATCGAAAATCTGCGCTGGTTGTGCAGCAGTTGGAGCGTGGCAGAAGAAGCCTTGTGGCAGGCCTTGGACGAAGTGGAGCTAGGCGGCTACGAAGAAACCCCTTGTCGGCAGCTTTCTGCGGGGCAAACTCGCCGCGTGGCGTTGGCGCGCTTATGTGTGGCACCAACGCCTTTGTGGATTTTGGATGAACCTTTTACCGCCTTAGATAAAGCAGGCGTGGCGTGGCTTGAGGGGCGCTTGCAACAGCAGGTGCGCTCAGGCGGAGCGGTATTGATTACCAGTCATCATGCGCTTGAGGGGATTGGCAATTTGCAGCATTTGGAGCTGGGCGGGCAAGGAGGCAGTGTATGAGCTTGGTTCTAGCCACTATTAAACGCGATTTGCTCTTGGCCGCCCGCAATAAAGGCGAGTGGTTGAATCCTTTGATGTTTTTCTTGATGGTGGCCGCGCTTTTTCCTTTGGCTGTTGACCCCGACCCGAAGTTTTTAAGCAAGATCGCAGGTGGAGTGATCTGGGTGGCGGCGCTGCTTGCAACTTTATTGTCCTTGGATGCTCTGTATAAGGCCGATGTTGAAGACGGCTCGCTGGAGCAATGGCTGGCCTCGGGGGAATCCCTTTATGCCATGACCTTGGGGAAGGCCTTGGTGCATTGGTGCATCAGCGGTTTACCTCTTACTCTGATGGCTCCTGTGTTGGGCTTGATGCTGAACTTACCCAGTGAGGCCTATGTCGCCATGCTGGCCAGCTTGCTGCTTGGGACACCGATTCTAAGCCTGCTCGGTAGTGTCGGCGCGGCCTTGACCGCCAGTGTGCGTAGCGGTGGCTTGCTGCTTGGTTTGATTATTTTGCCGCTTTATATTCCTGTGCTGATTTTTGCCGCAAGCTTGGTTTACAACGCCAGTATCGGCTTGGCTTACAATGCGCAGCTGGGTTTTTTAGGAGCGATGTTGGCTTTGGCTCTGTGTTTAACTCCTTTTGCTGCGCAGGCGGCATTAAAACTTAACTTATCTCGGTAACCTTATGTGGCAGTGGTTGGTTCGACTTTATCATCGTTTAGGCTCCCCAAAGTGGTTCTATGACATCACCGAAAAATGGATTCCGTGGCTTGCGGTGCTCTCTGGGTTAGGGATGCTGGCAGGCTTGGTGTTGGGTTTGCTCTATGCGCCTGTGGATTATCAGCAAGGCAACAGCTATCGCATTATGTTTATCCATGTGCCTGCGGCGATTCTGGCACAAAGCGCCTACATAATGATGGCGGTGGCGGGGGCGATTTTTCTGATTTGGAAAATGAAAATGGCTGCTTGGGTGGCAAAAGTATTGGCTCCCATTGGTGCGAGTTTCTGCCTTATTGCCCTGCTTACGGGGGCGATTTGGGGCAAGCCCACTTGGGGCGCTTGGTGGGTGTGGGATGCGCGTTTGACTTCCATGCTGCTGCTTTTATTTTTGTATGTGGGCGTGATGGCCATCACCATGGCGATGGATAACGAGGACAGTGGTTTTAAGGCCGCAGCGATCTTGGCCTTGGTTGGGGTGGTGAACATTCCCATCATTAAATATTCGGTGCAGTGGTGGAATACGCTGCATCAGCCCGCGTCGTTAAAACTAACGGAAAAGCCCAGCATGCACATCGATATGCTGATTCCGCTTTTGATTATGATTCTAAGTACATATCTGCTTTTTGCCTTGCTGGTGATTCTACGCACCCGCAATGAGATTTTACGCAACGAGCGTAAGAGTAAATGGGTTCAAGAGAGGTTGGTGCGCTGATGATTTTGCAATTTCACTCTGTGTCTGAATTTATCGCTATGGGCAACCATGGCTTTTATGTGTGGCTGGCTTACGGCTTGACCTTGGTCATTCTGGGCTGGAATCTTTTACAACCCCTTTTTGAGCGCAAACGCCTTGTTAAAGAACAAGCGCAACGTCAGCGTCGGGAGAAAAAACATGCACCCAAAGCGTAAAAAACGCCTGCTTTTGATTTTATTTTTGGTGGCCATGGTGGGCACGGCGGTGGGGCTTTTAATGTATTCCTTAAGCCAAAATATCAACCTCTTTATGAGTCCTTCGCAGATTGCCAATGGCGAGGTGCGGGTGGGCGATACCGTACGCGCTGGCGGCTTGGTCGAGCCTGGTTCGGTTGAGCGTGGGCAAGAAGACTTGAAAGTGCGCTTTGTTATTACCGATGGCGCGGCTGAGGTGACTGTTGAATACGATGGCATCCTGCCCGACCTATTTCGCGAAGGCCAAGGCATAGTGGCGCTGGGGCAGTTGCGTGAAGACGGTGTGTTTGTCGCCTCGCAAGTGCTGGCTAAACACGATGAAAACTACATGCCGCCTGAGGTGCAAGATGCCTTGGACAAAGCCCACAAAAAGGGCAAGGCCGATCTTGAGTCTGCGAGGTATTAAATGAGCATGATGGCGGAGTACGGCCAGCTGGCCTTGATCATGGCGCTGATGTTGGCGGTGCTGCAATGGCTAGTGCCGATGATGGGGCTTAGGCTCAAACAGGAATGGCTGATGGCCTATGCGCGTCCCTTGGCCGTGGGTCAGGCGTTGTTTTTGTTGCTGAGTATTTTGGCCTTGGCTTGGTGTTTTGTGCAGGACGATTTTTCCGTCAGCTATGTCGCGCACAACAGCAACACCGCCTTACCTGTGGCTTATAAAATCAGTGCCATTTGGGGCGCGCACGAAGGCTCGCTGCTGTTGTGGATGGTGCTTTTTAGCCTGTGGAGCATGGCGGTGGCGCTCTTTAGCCGCAGCCTCCCCATCGACATGATTGCCCGTGTACTGGTGATTTTGGGCTTGGTGGCAACGGGCTTTTTACTGTTTTTGTTGGAAACCTCCAACCCCTTTAGCCGCACTTTGCCCAGCGTGCCTGCCGAAGGCGCGGATTTAAATCCGCTTTTGCAAGACTTCGGTCTGATCGTGCACCCGCCCATGCTCTATATGGGCTATGTCGGGCTGTCGGTGGCCTTTGCTTTTGCCTTGGCGGCACTGCTTGGTGGGCGTTTGGATGCCGCTTGGGCGCGTTGGTCGCGCCCATGGACGACCGCTGCTTGGGTGTGCCTCACGTTGGGTATCGCCTTGGGCAGCTGGTGGGCTTATTACGAGCTGGGTTGGGGCGGCTGGTGGTTCTGGGATCCTGTCGAAAACGCTTCGTTGATGCCTTGGCTGGTGGCCACCGCCTTGTTGCACTCCTTGGCCGTGACTGAAAAGCGCGGTCTCTTTAAAAGCTGGACGGTGCTTCTGGCAATTTTTGCCTTCTCGCTGAGCCTGCTTGGCACCTTCCTGGTGCGCTCAGGCGTTTTGACTTCGGTGCATGCCTTTGCCTCCGACCCCGAACGCGGGGTGTTTATTCTGGTGTTGCTGGGTCTGTGTGTGGGCGGATCGCTCTTGGTGTATGCCTTTAAAGCACCGACTGTGCGCTCGGTGGGGCGTTATGAGTGGGTGTCGCGTGAAAGCTTCTTGCTGGTCAATAACCTCTTGCTTATTGTGGCGGCCTTGGCGGTGCTCTTGGGCACGCTTTATCCGCTGATTATCGATTTTGCTGGTCTAGGTAAAATATCGGTAGGCCCTAGCTGGTTCAACTCCATGTTCGTGCCCATTATGGTGGTGCTGGCCTTGATGTTAGGACCCGGGGTGATGGCCTACTGGAAAGCCGACACCTTTAAGCGTTTGGGCGGGCAAACTGTGCTCGTGGCTGCTTTAGTGGTGCTGGTGGCTGTGGCTGTGCCTTTTGTTATGGATGGCCAGTTTAACTGGCAGGTGGCACTGGGTATGGCGGTTGCGCTGTGGATAGTGGGGGCAACCTTGGCGGATCTGTGGCAGAAATCACGCAAGCAGTTTGGCCGTGTGCTCAAGCTCAATCGCAGCTATCAAGGCATGGTGCTGGCGCACTTGGGTGTGGCTATCAGCATCATTGGGGTGGTGATGGTGTCGCATTACAGCGTCGAAAAAACCGTGCGTATGGCGCAGGGCGATGAAGCGGTGTTGGGCGATTATCGCTTTGTGCTCAATAAGCTTGGCCATATCGAAGGGCCGAACTACATCTCCGATGCCGCCGAAATTAGCATTTACCAAGGCGAAAACAGGGTGGCGGTGTTAAATCCTGAAAAGCGCCGCTATAACGCTTCAGGCTCGATTATGACGGAAGCGGATATCGCCAAAAGCCTGTGGCGCGATCTTTATGTGTCCATGGGTGAACCCTTGCCCAATAACGCTTGGGGCATTCGCTTGCAGGTCAAAGCCTTTATGCGCTGGGTGTGGCTAGGTGCCATCTTTATGGCCGTAGGTGGCTTTTTAGCCATTTTGGATAAACGCTATCGCGCTAAAGTTGCGCGCAGCAAAGAGGCCACGCTATGAATAGGACGCTGTTGTTTTTACCCTTGGGGATTTTCTTGGCAATTGGGGTGCTGTTTTGGATTGGCCTGGGCAAAGAGGACAAAACGGCTTTGCCTTCTCCCTTAATTGGCAAGCCCTTTCCGCAGTTTATTTTAAATACGGTGGAATCGGGGCAAAGCACCAATACGCTGCCCAAAGAACCTGTGCTGGTGAACGTCTGGGCGACTTGGTGCCCCACCTGCAAAGCCGAACACGAGTTTTTAAAACAGCTGGCTAAAGAGCAGGGCATTAAAATTGTGGGCATCAACTACAAGGACGACGATGCCAAGGCCAAACAGTGGCTTAGTGCCTACGGCAACCCCTATTTGTTCAACATTGCCGACCCTCAAGGCCAGCTAGGCCTAGAGCTTGGCGTGTACGGCGCGCCTGAAACTTTTTTGGTGGACAGCCAAGGCATCATTCGCGGCAAACATGTCGGCGATTTAAACCCCAAGGTTTGGGAAACCCTGCAACAGACTTATAAGGCCATGCAATGAGACTGTTTTTATTGTTATTGACCCTGTGGGCGTTGCCTAGCCTCGCCGTGGTGGAAGGTTATAAGTACCAGTTCGAAGACCCCAACGAGCTGGCGCGTTTTAATGCTTTGGCCGCCGATTTGCGCTGCCCTAAATGCCAAAATCAAGACCTTGCCGACTCCAATGCCCCTGTAGCCAGCGACATGCGCCAAAAGGTGTACGAGCTGATGCTTGAAGGCAAAAGCAACGATGAAATCGTGCAGTACATGGTGGACAGATACGGCGACTTTGTGAAATACACGCCCTCTTTCAAGCCTGAAACCCTGCTGCTGTGGTTTGGGCCTGGATTGTTGTTGCTGTTTGGCATCGCGCTTTTGGTGCTGGTACGCAAAAACCAAAATCGCAGCACCGCGCCCTTAACTGCTAAGGAGCAAGCGCGCCTCCAAGCCTTGCAAGAGAAGAGCAAATTATGATTCTAGTGACACTGTTATTTACGCTGCTTTTGGCTTTGTTGTTGGTTGGGCCGCTCTGGTATCAAAGCCGTCAAGTCAGCCCGATTCAAAGCGACGAAAACCTGCGTCTTTATCAAGAACGCTGTGCCGATTTGGCGCAAAGCGATATGGAAGAGGAGCAAAAGCAAGCGCTGCAACTGGAGTTGGATCGGGAGTTTCTCGCCAATCAAACCGAAGAAAAGCCACAACTTGCCAGCTCCTCACGCAAGCGTTGGCCTGTTTTGGTGCTGCTTCTGCTGTTCTGTCTGTCTGGCGCTTTTGGGCTGTATCAGATCTGGGGAGCGAGTAACGAGTTGCGCGCCACAGAATTGCTTGAAAAAACCACAGCGCGAGAGTTAAGCAAAGATGAACAACAAGAGCTGTCCACGCGTTTAGAGCGTGCCGCCAAGCGCAACAGTAAAAACCCAGAATGGGGCTTTTTAAGTGGGCGCATGAGCCTAGAACAGGGTCAATACGAGCGCGCAGCCAGCGTGTTTGCCGATGTCTTGGTAGCCTTGCCGCTGGATGACGTGGCCGACCGCAGCGCGGTAATGAATATGCTGGCGCAAGCGCGTTTCTTTGGTGCAGACCAGAAAGTAACGCCCGAGACTTACGACTTGCTCAAAGGCTCGCTGGAGCTTAACCCCAACCAGCCGCAAACTCAGGGTTTGGCTGGGATGATGGCCTTTGAGCTTGGGCATTACCAAGCCGCCATCGGCCACTGGAAAGCCCTGTGGCAAAACCTAGGTGATAGCCCAGAGGCCGATTTGCTGGCGCAAGGCATCAAGCGCGCCGCCGAGCACCTTAACGCTCAGGGCGAGACGGTGGATTTGCGCTTTTTAACCGAGCGTGTGGCTTTGAAAGTGCATGTCGATGTCAGCCCCGAAGTACGCCAAGCCTTTGCCCCTGATACCGTGGTTTTTGTCGCCGCGCGTGCTGTGGATGGCCCGCCCATGCCTTTGGCCGCGCAAAAGTTGACCTTGGCGCAATTGCCCATCGACATCACTTTGACCGATGCGCAGGCGATGGTGCCAGGCATGAGCCTCTCGAACTTTGCGCAAGTCAGTGTGCGTGCGCACCTATCTAAAACGGGTGCGCCTACGGTTAAAGCAGGCGATTACGCCGCCGAGCAAACCCCTGTTGATCCCAAGCAAAAATCAGGCATCACGCTTTTGATCCACAGTAAGTTGTAAACCCTCATTCTTGCCGCCTTGCTTTGCGCAAGGCTTGGCGAGTCGGTACAATGCGCGGCAATTTTTGGCGCGCTTATTCTTCGTTGAAAAACTTTCCTAACACTCTGGAGACCCCCATGTCGGATATTAAAAAGGTAGTGCTTGCTTACTCAGGCGGCCTTGATACCTCTGTTATCGTCAAGTGGCTGCAAGACACCTACAACTGCGAAATCGTGACCTTCACCGCCGACCTTGGCCAAGGCGAAGAAGTCGAGCCTGCCCGTGCTAAAGCTCAGGCGATGGGCGTAAAAGAAATTTACATCGAAGACCTGCGTGAAGAGTTTGTGCGCGATTTTGTATTCCCCATGTTCCGCGCCAACACCATTTATGAAGGCGAATATCTGCTGGGTACTTCCATCGCCCGCCCACTCATTGCCAAACGCCTCATTGAAATTGCCAACGCCACGGGCGCCGATGCCATCTCTCACGGTGCAACGGGCAAAGGCAACGACCAAGTGCGTTTTGAACTGGGCGCTTATGCCTTAAAACCCGGCGTAAAAGTGATTGCCCCTTGGCGTGAGTGGGATTTAACCTCCCGCGAGACGCTGATGGCTTATGCCAAAGAGCGCAACATCCCGATCGACTTCAACAAAGCGGGTAAAAAATCGCCTTATTCCATGGACGCCAACCTGCTGCACATCTCCTATGAAGGTGGCGTGCTGGAAGACACTTGGACCGAGCACGAAGAAGACATGTGGCGCTGGTCAGTTAGCCCAGAAAAAGCCCCAGACACCCCTACTTATATTGAGCTGACTTACGTTAAGGGCGATATCGTTGCCATCGATGGCGTGAAAATGAGCCCTGCGACTGTGCTGGAAACATTAAACAAAATCGGCGGTGCTAACGGCATTTGTCGTTTGGACTTAGTTGAAAACCGCTATGTTGGCATGAAGTCACGCGGCTGCTACGAAACCCCCGGCGGCACCATCATGCTCAAAGGCCACCGCGCCATTGAATCCATCACCCTAGACCGTGAAGTGGCACACTTAAAAGACGAGCTGATGCCTAAGTACGCCAGTATGATTTACAACGGCTACTGGTGGAGCCCAGAGCGCAAAATGCTGCAAACCATGATCGATGCTTCTCAAGAAAACGTGAACGGCGTAGTACGCCTGAAGCTGTACAAAGGCAACGTCATTGTGGTCGGTCGTAAGTCCGAACAATCGTTATTTGATACGCGCATTTCGACTTTTGAAGACGACGGTGGCGCTTACAACCAAAAAGACGCAGAAGGCTTTATCAAGCTTAATGCCCTGCGTATGCGCATTGCCGCCAACAACGGCCGCAAATTGCTGTAATTTTTGCGGTAAAGCATAAAAAAGGGGCGCAAGCGCCCCTTTTTTTATGGGTAAGAATCAGAGCCTAAATTGCTTCAAAAGTGTGTTCATGCGCTCGGCGAGTTTGGCCAACTCAAGGCTTGAGGCGTTGGTTTCGTTGGCACCCGATGAGGTCTGGTAAGACAGATCGCGGATGGCAACGAGGTTTTTATCCACTTCGCGCGCGACCATAGCTTGCTCCTCGGCGGCGCTAGCGATATTGAGGTTTTGCTCGTTGATCTGGCTGATCAAGGTGACGATTTCGCTCAGAGAAATGCTGAGGTCGTTGGCCATGTCGCGCGTGCTGTCCACCCATTTATTACTGATTTCCATATTGTGTACCGCCGCGTTGGTTTCGCCTTGGACGTTACCAATCATGCGTTCAATTTCTTTGGTGGATTCTTGTGTGCGCCCTGCTAAGGCACGTACTTCATCGGCTACCACCGCAAAGCCTCGGCCTTGCTCGCCAGCACGCGCGGCTTCGATGGCGGCGTTTAAGGCCAGCAGGTTGGTTTGCTCGGCAATACCACGGATAACATCCAGCACCTGACCAATGTCTTTGACGTTGCTAGCCAGCTTAGTAACGCCTTCGGTGGTTTTGCTGATTTCATGAGCAAGGTTGTTGATGGTTTCCAAGGTTTCTTCAAGCTTGGCTTGGCCGTTTTGCGCTTTGGCATTGGCTTGCTCGGAGTTTGCCGAGGTGGTGTTGGCGCTGTTGGCGACTTCATCCACGGCGGCGGTCATTTCGTTGACAGCGGTGGCGGCCTGCTCCAGCTGTGTGCCTTGTTCATGCACGATTTTGCTGGATTCGTTGGTTACAAGGCTGAGCTCCTCGGAGGTGGTGGCCAAAGACTGAGCGGAGTCGGCAATGTTGTTGATGGTGTCGTGCAGCTGCTCTTGCATCTTATGCAGAGCCTGCATCAGCTCGGCGGCTTCGTCTTGGCCGTTATCGTGAATAGGCTGGCTTAAATCGCCTGTGGCAATGCGTTGGGCGTTGCGAACGGCTTCTTGCAGTGGGCCAACAAGGCTTTTGCTAAAGGTGATGGCCAAAATAACAACGGCTACTGAGGCGGCAACGATGGCAACAATGATGCTGGTGGTGGCGGTGGATCGAATGCCATCAACCTGTGCGCTAGTTTGTTTTGCAAGGTTCATTTCGTATTCGACGAGGTTACCGATGGCGACTACGGTTTTTTCACCCAGAGGTGTCAGCACGTCTACATCGATGCGATTGGCTTCTTGGTCTTCGCCTTTTAAACGTAGGCTCATCCAATTGTCCAAGGATTGGTCGTATTGGATTTTAAGATTCAGGGCATTTTGCAAAAGCTCATGGCCTTTTTCGGATTGAATCAGCTTTTCAAGGCGCTGGGCGTTATCGCGAAAGGCGGTAGCCAAATTATTTGAGGTGGTGCGCGCCGCTTCTTGCTGGGCTTTGTTGGCGGCTAAGGCAAAGTTTGCCGCGTACAGCCGAGAGCTAATAAAGTCGCGGCGCAGCTCACCGGTGATAATAACTTGCGGTAAACGCAAGCCCGATACTTCATCGGCGATGTCGCCGAGTTTATTCAGTTGAGCCAAGGCAAATAAGCCCAAAATTAAGGTAATCGCGCCCAATGCACCAAAAAACAGTACCGAGCGCGACGCAATGCGCA
>JBDKHD010000198.1:0-11780 GCA_039797885.1 Pseudomonadota bacterium | reverse complement strand
CAAGGTCTTGAAGCCCTGATTAAAAAACCTACCTCCAGCCCAGAGCCTAAAAATTACAAGGCCGAAGGCTATTTAAAAGGCACGAATTTGCCCACCGACTCTTGGGGTAACGAGTTTGTGTATTTTAATGATAAAGGCCGTTATGAAATTCTGTCTTTGGGCGCCGATGGCCAAGAGGGCGGAGAGGGCGAAGACGCCGACATCAGTAACCTCGATAAATAGTATATGAACAAGGCGCGCGGCTTCACGTTACTGGAAGTGATGGTGGTACTTGCCATCATCGGCGCGCTCTTATCTATGGTCACGCTCTCTGGCAGCGACCGCCAGGCACAAGACCAAGCCACGCGCACTGGTGAGCAAATTCGTGCACTCCTTATGGCCTATCAGCAAGAAGCCAGCTTTCAAAATATCGATTTGGGTGTGGCGATGGACAGTGGCTTTTTGAAGCTGTTGAGCCTGCAAGACTTGCGTAAACAAGAAGTGCAAGATGGCAAAACCCGTGAAGAAGTGGATGCCATTCAAAAGAACCCTTGGCAAGCCTACCAAGGGAGCTTAAAGGGCGAGCTTAACTTGCCCGAAACCGTTTTTATGACGCTGACGGTCGAGGGCAAAGAAGTGGATTTGGAGGTCGAGGTCGGAAAAGAAGGGCCAAAGCCTGTGCTGCTGTTTTTATCCTCCGACGAATACACGCCCTTTGAATTGGTGTTAAGCCACAGCGAAGACACGCATTTTGCAATAAAGCTGCATGGTGACGGCTTCAATCCTCCTGTCTTGGAGGTTGAACATTTTGAAGACTAATCAAGGCTTTACCTTATTAGAGGTGATGATCGCGCTGACGATCTTCACCGCCATGGCCTTAACGCTAAGCCAGACTGCCAGCCAAAGCGTGGATACTCTGATCTACCTGCAAGATAAAACTTTGGCTGCTATGGTGGCAGAAAACCGCTTGGCCGAAATCAAGCTGGCAGGGGCGCCGCAACAGGGCGAGCGCAAAGACCAAGTGAATTTTGCCCGCCGTGATTGGCAGCTCAATATCAAAGTTGAAGCCACGCAATTTCCAGAAACCTTTCGCGTTACAGTGAATGTGGCGGATATGGCACACAAAGACAGCCCATTGGCGAGCCTCGCCAGCATTATGGGGAAGCACTGATGTCGCGCGGTTTTACTTTGCTGGAGGTGTTAATCGCCGTGGCCATTACCGCCATGATTGGCATCGGCTCGGTGCAGCTGCTTTCCAATATCATCGAAACACGCCGTGCTACCGACATTCGTGCGGAACAGCTTGCGAGTTTACAGCGCTTCAATCAGGTTTTGGGCCGCGATATCGAACAAATCATTAATCGCAGTATCCGCGATGAGTTTGGCAGTACCCAGCCCGCACTGGTGCTGGGCGGCAGCGACTATTTATTGGAGTTTACGCGCACAGGCTGGCGCAATTCCCCCTTTGTGGAAGAACCCCGAGCCGAGCTGCAACGTGTGGCTTATCGGTTAGAGCCTTTGGACAGTGACGCCTGCAAGCAGGCGCTCAAGCGTCTTGAAAGCTGGGGCATAACGGAACCTCAAGGTGAATGCCTGCTGCGCTATTTTTGGCCCGTGCTCGATCGTGCTAATAATACTGAACCCATTGCGCAGGTGTTGCTGGAGCAGGCCGAAGGGCTGGAGTTTGATGTGCTGGCGCGTGTGGCGCAAAGCGAGAGTCAGCCACCGTCTAAAGGCGATTGGTTCAACCAGTGGCCTGCGCCGAACTCCACCAACGGCATCAAGCCTCAAGCCGTTCGTATGCGTATTACTTTACCTAATTTGGGTGAAATCGAGCGCCTGTGGCTGATTAGTTGGGGAGAGTTTTGATGCGGCGGTCGCGCGGTATGGCTTTGATCTCGGTGCTGATGATTTTTGCCATCGTTTCCGTGTTGGCCATTGCCATGGTGGAGCGCCAAGCCAACGACACGCAACGATCGGCAACTATGTTGGCGATGACACAGGCCAAAGCCTATGCCCAGGGCGCAGAAGAGGCCGTGCGCACAGGCTTATACATGGCATGGCAGAAAAATAAGGACACCACCCACAACAAAGAAGAATGGGCGCAAGAGCGCCACTTTCCGTTGCAGCCTGGCATGGCCTTTATTCGCATTCGCGACGCCCAAGGGCTTTTCAACCTCAACACCTTAAGCCGTGTCGCCTCCAACCGCGACAGGCAAAATGTGCGCTTTGCCAATCTGCTTAATCTATTGGGCCTAGAGCCCAATATCAGTGCCAATGTCGTGAAATGGATGGATGAAACCAGCCAAGCCGACGATCTGTACCAAAATAAAAAAACACCTTATCGCGCCGCTTATCAAGGCTGCAAACACAGTTCGGAGATACTGGCGGTTGAAGGCATGACCCTCGATGCTTACGCTCGCCTAGAGCCTTTTATTACTTGTTTGCCCATAACCGCAGCGCTTAACGTCAATACCGCTCCTCCTGTGGTTTTGGCGGCCTTAGACAGCAGCCTAACCTTGGCACAAGGGGAGGCTATCGCTGCGGCGCGCGGTGAAAAAGGCTTTAGCAAAATCGAAGATTTTTGGACTTTGGCTGAAGTTCGCCCCTTTACCGAAGGCGGGGGTGAGGATAAAAACAAAGTGCGCTGGGAACAGGGTGATTTCAGTGTAAAATCCGAGTTTTTTATGGCTTTTATCCGTATCGATTTGGCCGAGCGCCTCGCCACCAGTGAAGTGCTGCTTAAACGCGATGCGGGCAGCGGCGCCATCACCAGTTTGTGGCGTGATTTCTCTCGTCGAGAGGCACGAGCCGATACCCTAGCAAGTAAAAAAACCGATAGCGAAGACAGTAACGAAGTACCACCAACACTTCTTTAGCCAGAGCAGGCAGATAACAACAGCATGGAAACGTTAAAAATACAGTGGCACGCCTTAAGCGGCCAGTGGCTGGTTCAAGCCCAAGGGGCAATGCGTACACTGGAGCAGTGGGCGCAAGAGCAGCCCGACCTTACCTCGGTACGTTTTATTTTAAGTGCGCAAAATTACAGCGTGCACTGGGTGAACCTGCCCGGTATTAGCAGCCGTCATTTGGCCAAAGCACTGCCTTTTGCGCTGGAAGAATCGTTGATTGAAGATTTAAGCCAGTACGTCATTGTGCCTGCGGGCAGTTATAAAAAAACGCATCGTGCCTATGTGTTTGCCGCCGATCTGCTGGATCGTTTATTGGCAGCCTGTGAGCTACACCATATTCAAGTGCGCGAAATCATTCCTGAAAGCTACCTACTAGGGATGCAGTTTCAGATACTGCGCCAAGAACAGGCGTGGCTTTTGAGTTTGCCAGGAGACTTTGAAGGGTTGGTGCCCGATAAAGCGCTGACGCCTGTGCTGGAGTCGCTCTTTGCCGAAGACGCGCGCTTTGATGAGATCCGCTTAATCGGGCGCTCTTTGGATGCGCTGGAGCTCTTAAAAACCACCTTGGAAACCAGTTTCCCTAGTCAAATTGCGCAGATTCAAACTCAGCTTCAGCAAGAAGATGAATTAGCTATTCCATCTAAGCCATTGAATTTATTGACAGGGCGCTTTGTACCCAAGGCTCAGAGCATCAAAAAACCTGCACCTTGGTGGGCTCCTGTGGCAGGGCTTGCCGCTGCGTTGTTGCTGTTGTGGACTTTGGGCTTTTATGGGCAAATCCACAGCTTGCAAAGCCAGGCCAAGCAAGTGCAAGAGCAGAGTTTGGCGCTGTATAAAAACCTGTTTCCCGGTGAGCGTGTTCGTTCGCTGGAGCGCCAATTTCAAGAAAAGCTGGCAGGAACCTCCAGCAGCGGGCAGGTAGGCTTCGTACCTGCGACTTACGCGCTGGCTAAAGCCTACCGTGAACAAGGTATGGCGGAAAAAATGCAGCTAATTTCGTTGCGCTATAACGAGCGGATAAATGAAATGACGGTTGAAATTAAAGCCTCAACCTTGGATGAGCTAGAAGCTCTGCGTCAAGCCTTAGAAAAAAGTGGCATGACGGCCGAGATTGCTTCAGCCACCAACGATAAAGACGGCGTAAGAGGCCGTTTACGTTTAGGAGGTCAAGCATGAACTTAGACGCGCTCAAACAACAACTGGAACCCATTCGCGCCCGTCTTTTGCACGAATGGGCCAGTAACGACTGGATTTTACGAGCCAGACATTGGTACGAAGCGCTTAGCACGCGCGACAAATGGGTGGTCAAGGCCGTAGGCGTGCTGCTGCTTTTGGCCTTTATCTTTATGCTGGTGTACGCGCCCTTATTATCGAGCTATCGCAGCGCCGAAGCCCAGCTTAAGCACAATTTGGCTACTTATAACCTGATCGCCAAAAACGCCGGTAAATTTGGCCGAGCCAGCTCAGGCGGCGGGCAAGAATCCTTGCTGGCTGTCACTATGCAGCAGGCGCAGCAAACAGGCGTAGCCCTAAGCCGCTACGAACAAGACGGCCAAAGCCTGCGTATCTGGCTGGATCGCGCCGCCTTCGATGAGGCCATAGTGCTGTTTGAAGCTCTGCAAGCGCAGGGTGTGCATGCCAGCCAAATCAGTGTGGATCAAACCGACCGCGTTGGTCGTGTGGATATCCGCGCTACCTTAGTGCATTGAGCCAAGGGGTAAATATCATGAGTGAATCGTACGATTTATTGGTACTTGGGGCAGGGTCGGGCGGTGTGCGTCTAAGCCGTATGGCTGCGGTCAAAGGCTTAAAGGTTGCGGTTATCGAAGAGCGCTATTTAGGTGGTACCTGCGTCAACGTAGGTTGCGTGCCGAAAAAGCTGTTTGTCTATGGGGCGCAGTATGCCCAAAGCGTGGCCGAGGCCAAAGGCTATGGCGTAAACCTAGAGCTAAAAAGCCTAGATTGGGCAACGCTCCGTGATAATAAAACCCGTGAAATCAATCGCTTAAATGGTATTTATAATAATTTGCTCGAAGGCTCTGGCGTCACCATTATTCGTGGCCGTGGCAAGCTCATTAGCGCCAATAGTATCGAGGTCGAGGGGCGAGTTTATCAGGGCAAACGCATCGTCATAGCTACAGGTGGCTGGCCTTTTAAACCCGATATCGACGGCGCGCACTACGGTTTTACTTCTAACGAAGCCTTTTATTTAGAAAATTTGCCTAAGCGTGTGGTGGTGGTCGGTGGCGGCTACATTGCGGTGGAGTTTGCAGGTATTTTCAATGGCTTAGGCGTGCAAACGCATCTGCTTTATCGTGGCGAGCAGATTCTGCGCGGCTTTGATGCCGATATTCGCCGCTTTGCCAGCGAACAAATCGCTCGCCACAGCGTCGATATTCGCACGCAAACCGAAGTAAAACGCATAGAGAAACAGGCCGATGGCTCGTTACTATGCCATTTGCAAGACGGCGCCACTTTGGCTTGTGATGCGGTGATGTTTGCTACGGGGCGCAAAGCGCAAACCGCCAACTTAGGTCTTGAAGACATTGGCGTTAAGCTCAACGACAACGGCACGATAGGGGTGGATGCGTTTTTTCAAACCTCTGTGCCTTCAATTTATGCATTGGGGGATGTGATCGGTACGCCTGAGCTTACGCCTGTGGCTTTGGCGCAGGCGATGAAGCTGCTTGCGCACTGGAGCGCAGGGGATAACCAGCCCTTGGATTACCGCAACATTCCTACTGCGGTGTTTTGCCAGCCCAATATCGGCACGGTAGGGTTTAGCGAAGAAGCCGCGCGCGCCCAATACGCTGAGGATATTGTCTGTTTTGAAAGTGAGTTTCGCGCCATGAAACACACTATGACGGGCTTGTCGCTGCGCACCTACATGAAGCTCGTTGTGCAAAAAAGTACAGACAAAGTCTTGGGTGCGCATATGGTGGGCGATGATGCAGGAGAAATCATTCAGGGCTTGGCCGTGGCCATTAAAGCAGGGGCGACAAAAGCCGTGTTTGACAGCACTTTGGGCATTCATCCTACCGCCGCCGAAGAGTTTGTTACCATGCGCACCCCCAGAGCCTAATGAGCTATTTGCGCCCCGATGCCACGGCGGGGTTTGAGCTGGAAGTCAAAAAAAGCCGTTTTATTGGCCTGGCTTTTCCCGCTCAATCTCGCGAGGAAGCCTTGGCGCACTTAGCGCACACGCAAACGCGTTTTCCTGATGCGCGTCACTACTGCTGGGCTTATGTGGTTGGTAACCCCGACAACGCCGCAAGTCTTGCCGCCAGCGACGACGGCGAGCCATCAGGTACAGCAGGCAAACCCATACTGAACGTGCTAATGCACAAAGAAATTGGCGATATCATGCTGATTGTGGTGCGCTATTTTGGCGGTATCAAACTGGGGGCGGGCGGTTTAACCCGCGCCTACAGCCAAGCCGCCGACGGCGTCGTGCAAAAGCTCAGTTTGGTGCGCCCCGTTACTATGCGTATTTGGCACTTTCGCTGCGCCTTTGCGCACGAGCAGTACCTGCGGCATTTTCTGAGCTTGCAGCAAGGCGAAATACTGGAAATTCATTACGGCCAGGAGGTCGAAGGCACACTGTCTTTGCCACAAGATATTGCTCAGGCAGACAAAGTATTGCAGGGGCAAGGCATAGAATTGCGAGCACAATGAGAACAATAATCTTGCAAAGAGGCGTTTTCAGGCTAGGTTTAACCCCGTCAAGCCTAAAACGGAGAGCAGTTAATGCCCGTCTTTGCCAGCCTCAGTATCAAAACCAAACTGTTGTTTGCCTTTACCTTCATTAATCTTATGGGCGTGGGTGTCTTTGCCATCAATTCGTATTTTGTTAAAGCCCAAGATATTCGTGAGCAGGTAGATAATCGCTTGCGCGCCTCGGCCTTTGCCGTGCCTAGGATATTAGGAGCTGAATATTTAGATCGTTTATTTAGCCAGGAAGGCGTTAGCCGCGACGAGTATTTGTTCCAGTTAAATAACCTCGGCAAATACGCCGAAGACGTGGATTTAACCTATTCCTATGTGGTGGCCAAATTGCCTGATGGCAAAATCCACTTTATAGCCGATGGTGGTACGGAAGAAGACATCCGCAACAATAATTTCGCCAACTACTTAGATGAATATAAAGACGCCAGCCCCGCTGTTCTTAAAGCCATAGAAACAGGAGTGGAACAGTACGCCGAATACACCGACAGCTTCGGTACCTTTCGCTCCATTTTTCTGCCGCTTAAAACCGTACAGGGGCACAGCTACGCAGTGGGTGTAGACATCTCCCTAAGCGTGCTGGATGCGGCCATTGCCAAAAGTGTAAAAAGCTTAGTGACTATCGCTTTGATTACCCTCGGCCTTGGTTTATTGGTGTCCTGGTTCGCCGCCAACGTCTTGGCAAAAAGCATTCAAAGCCTGAGCTATCAGATCAACAAGGTGGCAGAAAATCGTGATCTAACCTTGGCCATTCAACACGCTGATCGCGATGAGCTGGGGGTAATGAGCCGACGGGTAAACCACTTGCTGTTGGATCTGCGCGAAACTTTAGGAGATGCCTTGCACAGCGCGAACTCCAATCAGCAGCTAGCCGCCAACTTCAATCAAATTGCTCAGGATATTCGTACGCAAATCAATCAGGCGGCACAGGATCTGGCGGACGTTGATAGCAATGGCCAAGATATTGAACATTCCGCACGCGATGCCGCAGGTCAAACTCAAGCGGTGCAGGCAAGCCTGCATCAAGCCGGTGCCGAGTTGCAGCAAGCTCATGCGGAGCTTAAGCATCTTATTCAAGATGTACACAGCTCCAGTTCATCCAATATGGCTTTGGCCACAGACCTAACCGAATTAAGTGTGGAAGCTGAACAAATCAGCAAAGTATTGCAAATGATTGCGGCCATTTCGGAGCAGACCAACCTTCTGGCTTTGAATGCGGCCATTGAAGCGGCGCGTGCGGGTGAGGCAGGGCGTGGCTTTGCGGTAGTGGCCGATGAGGTGCGTAAACTGGCAGGGCAAACTCAATCCGTTTTGGCCGATACTCAGACAGTAATTAATAAAGTCACTGGCTCTATTGAAAGCATTGCCAAGCGCATGGGTAATACCGCCAGCCACGCTAAAACACTGACAGAAAATGCCGATGGAGCATTGGGGTCTTTGGATGCTCTGGTGCAACAAATGGATCAGGTTGGCCACACTGTCCATAATGCGTTGCTTAGCAGTACGCAAATTCAACAAGCGGTGAGCCAAATGACTCAGCGCGTTTCAGGTATGCGCAGCGTCTTTCATCTGGCACAGGACGATGCACAGCGTATCGCGGATTCGGCCAGCGAGCTGGGCAACACCGCCGATACGTTGAAGGATGGGCTCAGTAAATACCGCACCACTTAAGGATTTTTGCGACTTTTCAGCCATGCACCTTCTTGCTCAGCGCTAAAAGCATTAGGCCAAATGGTGTCACTGCTGGCCGTATGGTATGTGTCGTTTCCCTGTGTGGGCTGCTCCAACTGCCACTGTCCTTGGTGAAAGCAGGCGGTAACTGGGTTGGAAGCCTCAGGGCGATGCTCGATCAGCGCGCGGCAGACAAGCTCGTTATTTTGATAAGTTGCCAGAACTTCCAGCCTAAGTTTCGGGCTTAGCTCAATCACCGCCCCTGACGGCTGGCTGTTTAAGGCCGCGAGCCAAGATTCAGGCACGGACGATGAGCTGGGGATGAGCCACCACAGCCCCAAAGCCAGAGTAATGCTGGCGGCACTGGCCCAAGCCCAGCCAGAATATACAGGGCGCTTTTTCGGTAAGGGCAGCACCTTAGCCGATACTTCCTGCGCAGGGCGATGTGCCGCAATGCGATTTAGCAGATCCACTGGCAAGGGTTCCTCATCCCGTTTGAAGAAGGCAGCCTGTACAGCGGCATGCTGTGCCTGCAAGGCTAAAAACTGCGCCTTTAACTGAGGTTCATTATTCAGACGAGCTGTAAATTCTGCACGCTCAGTATCGGCCAGCTCGTTATCCAAATAAGCGCAAAGGCGTTCAAAGTCATTCATAGCAAGGCTCCTGCACCGCCTGTGGCGAGTATCAGTTGTTGTCTGGCACGAGCTAAACGGCTCATTACTGTGCCAGTGGGAATGTCGAGCATATCGGCCGTTTCTTGGTAACTGCGCCCTTCAACTGCCACCAAATAGAGCACAGTACGCAGGCCATCGGACAGTTGTGCCAGCTGCTCTTGCACTTTGGCTAGGTTAAGCTCTTGGGCTAGACAATGTTCAAGCGGCAGGCTTTGGGGGTCGAAGCCCGCATCTTCTTCCCAACTGTCGCAGGGTTTGCTTCGGCGTAGAGTGTCGATCCAATGGTTACGGCACAAACGATACAGCCAGCGATCCAAGTGCGTATCGGCCTGATATTGTTGCCAGCGCTCCAGCGCTTTTTCGGCGCAGGCTTGCAGTAAGTCATCGGCATCCGCTTTGTTGCCCGTTAAGGCATAGCCGTAGCGGCGAAGCGCAGGCAAATGCAAGACCAGCTGCTGTTTAAAATGTTCGTAGGCGGTATTCATGTGGTCTTAAACGTCTTGGCGCATATTTTATTCCCTAAGGATGAAATAAAATTGCGGCCTGCACGTTATGTGGAAAAGCTTCTGAGAAATGGCCGTGAAATTACCCCTAACCCTCTGTTTTGTCATGTTGTTTTCCGCATTGCAGCCCGCTTGGGCAGATAAAGATCAGGACGACTGGGATGACGACATCACTGATGTCATTGAAAAAGAGAAAGAAAAGGCCGAAGAGCAGGCAGAAAAAAAAGCCGAAAAGATGCTGGAGAAGCTGCTGGAGCAGCGTGCGGCTCATAAAGAAGATATGGATGATCTCGAAGATGATCTTGAGGATTGGCTGGAGCAGCAAATCGAGGCTCAAGACAAAGAAGACAAGGTTGAGGAACGGCTGGAAAAAGAGCTGGAAAAACGCCTAGAGACGTTAAAGCACAGCGAAGACGACGACGCCTATGGCCGTTTATTGGACGATAAGCTCCAGCAGCTGTGGCAGTTTGAAGAAGATCTCGACGAAGCCAGTTTGCCTGCTTTGGCCGAGCAAAGTATTGCACTATTAAGTGAAGAAGAGCTGGCGCTTGCGCAACAAGAAGGGGCGCGTGTTATCAGCAAAAATCCAATGCCCGAGCTTGGGGCGGTGCTGGTAACCTTCGACAACGCCGCTCCCATTCCTGCACAGCTTCAAACCGAGCCTAACCATCTGTATCAGCTTGATAGCGCTCCTCTTACTCAAGCCCAGCCTCAATCGCCCTTGGCAGCTGCAAAATTGATGGGGCAAGAGAAGGCCAAGCCTGCTAAGCAGCGTATCGGTATGATGGATTCCTCTATTGCACTGAACACGCCCTGTTTGGCTAAGGCCAACATTCATCAGCAGCACTTTCATGCGCCCACCATGGCCAAGGCGGAGCTTAGCCAAGCACACGGTACGGCCATGGCGAGTATTTTAGTGGGGCAGTGCCAAGCCGCAGGGCTTTTGACTCAGGCTGAGCTTTTTAACGCGGTGGTCTTTGCCCAAAACGCCCAAGGCCAAGTACAAGCCAGTGCCGCACAGCTGGTGGAGGGGCTAAATTGGCTGCTCGCCCAGCAAGTGAGCATCATCAATCTTTCGCTTTCAGGCCCTCCCAATCGCATCTTAGAGCGTGCTATTGGCCAAGTGGCGGCTCGCGGAGTGACCTTGGTCGCCTCAGCGGGCAACGATGGGCCTGCGGCTTTTGCACGCTTTCCTGCGGCCTACCCCGAGGTGATAGCCGTTACGGCGGTGGATGCCCAGCTGCAAATATTTCCTCGTGCAGGTCAAGGTGCGCATATTGAAGTAGCTGCGCCTGGTGTGGATTTGTGGGTGCAAGGGCCAAAAGGGGTGGTTCAAATGTCGGGCACCTCTTTGGCAGCCGCTATGGTCACCGCCACTTTGGCGCAGCAACCCAAAGCTACCCGTAAGTTGGATTTAAGCCAAGACTGCCAAGATTTGGGCGCAGCAGGGCGCGACCCTGTCTTTGGTTTTGGTCTGCTGAAAAGCCTGCCATAAAAGAAAATTGAGAAAGTAAGGGAATAAAGTTTAGCTGAGTGCGTTTAAGGCTATGTCCATCCCCTACAAAGAGAACGAAATTATGAAAAAAACTCCTCTGGCTTTGGCCTTGACTCTGTCTGCTGCGCTGCTGTCTGCCTGTGGTGGCTCTTCCAGCGACAGCGATAGCAAACAAGTGGTGCGTGGCACCATAGACGGTTTTGGCAGTGTGATTGTCGCAGGCGTGCGTTACCACACGGACTCTGCCGCATTTAAAGTGAAAGAAAGCTCAGGCAGCCAAGACGACCTGCGCGTCGGTCAAGTGGTGACCCTGCTGGTGGATAGTAAGCACAACGCCAGCCAAGTGATCTATGACCTAAGCCTTGAAGGCCCAGTAAGCTCAGTCAACGCCGATGGCAGCTTTATCGTGCTTGGGCAAAAAGTCGTAGTGAATGACTTGACCGTTTTTGAAGACCTCGTGAGCGCCGATTTGAAACAGGGCACTCGAGTGGAAATCAGCGGTTATTTGCAAGCCTCGGGCGATCTGATCGCTACCCATGTGGAAAAAGATCATGACGCCGATGGGAAGGTGGAATTGCGCGGTGCAGTTAGCGAATTAAATGAAAGCGCCAAAACCTTTAAGTTGCGTGGACAACAGATTGACTACAGCGGTGTGCACAAATGGGATTTAGAGGGCGCAGCCCTAGCCAATGGCCTGTTGGTGGAAGTGGAAGGGCAGCTCAAAGATGAAGTGCTGAATGCGCGTAAAATCGAAGCCGAAGACGAAGACTTCGAGCCAGATACCGAGCTTAAACTCACGGGCTTGATTTCAGGCATGGATGTT
>JBDKHD010000197.1:0-3689 GCA_039797885.1 Pseudomonadota bacterium | reverse complement strand
GCTTTTATTGTCTAACGCCAGCGCAGCTCCCATAATGCGCGTTCAGAATTTTTTTTCATGGAGTTTGTTATGAGTGCTACCCGTCATATGCGTTTGTTAATTTTAGGCTCTGGCCCCGCAGGTTACGCTGCTGCAGTGTATGCCGCGCGTGCTAATTTAAACCCTGTGATTATTACGGGCATGCAGATGGGCGGGCAGTTGACCACGACGACCGAAGTGGATAACTGGGTGGGCGATGCGCAAGGCGTGCAGGGCCCTGAATTGATGGAGCGCATGAAAGCGCATGCCGAGCGTTTTGCCACCGAGATTGTGTTTGATCAAATTTTGCGCGCCGATCTGAGCAAGCGCCCCTTTACCTTAGAAGGTGAACGTGCGACCTACACCTGCGATGCCTTAATTATTGCAACGGGCGCCAGCGCCCAGTATTTGGGCTTACCCAGTGAAGAAGCCTTTAAAGGCAAGGGTGTTTCTGCCTGTGCCACCTGTGATGGCTTCTTTTATCGTAAAAAACCTGTGGCTGTTATAGGTGGGGGTAATACGGCAGTGGAAGAGGCGCTGTATTTAGCTAATATTGCCAAGGAAGTCATAGTGGTGCATCGCCGCGAGCGTTTCCGCAGTGAAAAAATCATGGCTGATAAATTGCTAGCGAAGGCTGCCACGGGGAATGTGCAAATTCGCTGGAATTCGGTGTTGGAAGAGGTGCTCGGTGATGATATGGGTGTGACCGGTATGCGTATTAAAAACGTGCAAACGGGCGCTTATGAAGATATCTCTGTCGATGGTATTTTCGTGGCGATCGGCCATACGCCAAACTCGGCCGTTTTTGCCGACCAGCTTAAGATGAATAACGGCTATATTTGGGTACAAAGTGGGCTAGACGGTAACGCGACACAAACCAGTGTGGAAGGCGTTTTTGCCGCAGGCGATGTGTGTGATCATATTTATCGTCAAGCTATTACCTCTGCGGGCACAGGATGCATGGCCGCCTTGGATGCCGAGCGTTATTTAGATAGTCATTAGTCCGTTGGGGGTAGCCCCAACTGCATTAGGAGAAAGGCATGCTAGAGCAGTTCAGTGGCTGGACGCTGGGGTTTTTTATCGTAATCGGGGTGCTTACCCTGTATTTCCATTTTTATCGTTATCACATTCGGATTACGGAAACAGGCCCTGCGATTCTCACCAGTATTGGTATTTTTGGTACCTTTTTAGGGGTGGCTATTGGTCTGTGGCATTTTGATAATGCCGATATCCAAGGCAGTGTACCCAAGCTTATGGAAGGTTTGCGCACAGCCTTTTGGTCTTCTATTGCGGGATTGCTTGGGGCGTTGTCGCTAAAGTTGCGTGCCGTGGTGAGCCAAACTCACCAGGTCGCGCAAGAGCAAACTCGTCATGCCAGTATCGATGACCTAGACAGCTCATTAAAGCAACTGGTGGCGGCAGTTCCTGCGCAAGAGGCTTTAATGAAGGAGCAACAACAGGCGGTGATTAAAGCGTTAACGCAGATTGCACAGAGCCTAGATAGCTACCAAGAGCGTCAAGCCGAGGCCAATGCCAAAGCCTTGGTGCATGCCATTGAAATGGTCATGCGCGAATTTAATACCAAGATCAACGAGCAATACGGCGATAACTTTAAACAGCTGAATCAATCGGTTATAGCCATGTTGCAATGGCAAGAGCAGTACAAAACGCAGCTCAATACTCTGATCAACGAGCAAGAGCGCACCTCGCAAAATATGCAAGAAGCCAGTCAGGCCTTTGAATACATGGTCAAGCACGCCAACGCTTTCAATGGAATTTCTCAGTCTTTGCAGGATCTGCTTAATGGTTTAGAAGCTCAGCGCCATAATCTACACGCGCAGCTGGGTAGTCTTGCGGACTTAGTTAATCATGCCGCTAATGGCTTGCCCATGCTGGAAGAGCGCATCCATGCCCTAACTACAGGCATGGCCTTGGCGGTGGAAAAACAACAGCGCTGGCTGAACGACGAGCTAAGCCGTATGCAGCGGGATCATAATCAAATTCTGCTTGCGCAGCAGCAAGCAGAAACAACACGCCTGCAAGAGCAGCAACAGCAAAGCTTGGCGCAATTACAGCGGATGAGTGAACGAGTGGAGCGCCAAATGGCGGCGTTGGATGAAAGTATGGAAGCGGAACTGAATAAGGCGCTGAAATCTTTTGGCATGCAGCTGACGGCCTTATCAGAGAAATTCGTGAGCGATTATTTGCCGCTGACAGAAAAACTAAAAACGCTAATTTCATTGGCCGAGCAAGTCGATGAGTAACGAGCTGGAACGGCCACACAAAGAAGAAGAGGCGCATTGGATTTCGCTGTCGGATTTGATGAGCGGGCTGATGATGGTGTTTATGCTGGTGGCCATCGTGTTTATGGTCAAGGTTGAACACGAACGCGATAAAATTCGTAACGTCGCCATTTTATACGACACTTTGCGCACCCAGTTGTACCAAGATTTACACACTGAGTTTGCCCCTGATATGGCACGCTGGGGGGCAGAATTGGATAAAGACTTGGCCTTTCGTTTCAACAACTCCGAAGTATTGTTTGACCAAGGCAAGGCCGATTTAAAACCCGAATTTAAAGCTATTTTGGCGGATTTCTTCCCGCGCTATATGCACATCATTACGCAAGACAAATACCGTCACGATATTCTCGAAGTGCGTATCGAAGGTCACACCTCCAGTGGCTGGGCGGGAGCGCTTAGCGCCGATGACGCTTACATTCGCAATATGGATTTATCGCAACAGCGCACGCGCTCGACCTTGGCTTATGTGTTGGAAATGCCAGAGGTTGAGGTAGAAAAACCTTGGCTTAAAGCGCACCTCACCGCCAACGGCTTGGCTTCCGCCAAAGTTGTGCGAGACGCGCAAGAAAAAGAAAACCCTGAACGCTCTCGGCGCGTAGAATTTCGTGTGCGCACCGATGCCGAAGGGCGCATTGCTACCATTTTGGAGCAAGTTCACTGATGCAGCTTATCGATTTTCTGCAAAGTACAGGGTTCAATCGTTTGCGCACGCAAATGGGCGCGCAGGATCTGGGGCATTTTGAGCTCTTTGATGCCAGTTGTCAGCTGACCTTAAGCGAGCGCGAGTCTTTGGCGCAGTCGGGGTTGGCTATCAGTGCACAAGATTTAAAAGTGCTAAAAGATAAAACCTTGGCTTTTAAAAACTCACGGGTGTGGCTGAAGAGCCCCAGCCACTATCATTTGGCATATTGCCAGGACGCGCAGGAATTACGCCATCACAGCTCGATACTGGATGTTGGTACGGCCGTCTTGCCTGCGCAAAAAGACGGTGGTGTGTGCTTGGCTTGTTTGGCTTTATTGCAATATCAGGGTGTGGACAGCAGGCGCTTGCGCCGTCCAGAGTACTGTGATCAGGTCGGTAAGGATTTTTCTTTGCAAGAGTTTGGTCGGCACTATCCGTTTTACCCAGTAAGCTAGTGGCCTCCCCACCAGGACTCGAACCTGGATCGCCCGCTTAGGAGGCAGGTGCTCTATCCTGTTGAGCTATGAGGAGACGGGCGGCATTTTAAAGGCAAAGTGCTGTGCTGTCAGGTGTTATTGTCTTCGGCTTCTTCTTGTTCGCGTTTTAAGCGTTCTTCCCACTGTAATTCTGTAATCAAGCGATCCAGATAACGCTGCGCGGCGGCGGAAACGGATGTGAATGAAAAG
>JBDKHD010000196.1:0-6569 GCA_039797885.1 Pseudomonadota bacterium | reverse complement strand
TGGGTAAGTGTTGGCTGAGCTTGGGCAAATACTGCTGCCAAGCCAGCAAAAACAACAAGATACCCAGTGCAAAAAACATGGCTTCAAGGTGAATGTCGCTACGGTGTTGCCATAGGGCACTGAGGCTGTGCCATAGGTCGGCGCTGCTGGTGCTGTGAATACCCAAAATCGCAGGAATTTGGCTGGCGACAATCAAAATGGCGGTGGCGCTAGTAAAGGCCGAGATGACGGTGGCACTGATAAAAGTCGTCCAACGGCCAAGGTCGATCAGCCAGAAAAGGATTAGCCATATCCCCACCAAGAACGCCAGCGCGGCGGCCAAGGACACATATTGCGCCGAGGCTACGGGGGCGAGCTGATGCAGCGTTTCCAGGGTCATGAGTGAAATTACCGCCGCAGGGCCGACCGCCAAGAGCGGGCTGGAGCCAAGCAAGGCATACACCAAGACAGGCAGCAAGGCCGAGTACAGCCCAGCTTCAGGGGGCAAGCCCGCCAACAGCGCGTAGGCGATGGCTTGCGGCGTAATCAGAATGGCGACAATCAGCCCTGCCATAAAATCGGGTACAAGCCATTGGCGCTGATAGCCTTTTAAGGTGTTGGTCAACATAGGTATTCTGGTGTTTTGGTTAACTTCTATTAAGCTTGAGTAAAACTATAAATAAGGAGCAAGGCATGCTGGCAAATAATCGTTGGGTTCGGTCATCGGGCACCTTTCAGGATAAACCCATCAGCATTCAGCACCGCGAAGATTGGCAACTGGCCAAAGAAGCGGGCGATTATGCCATTTGCGCGCAAATTGCGTGGAATGCGCAAAGCATCGACGACAGCACGGGCTTTCCTGCTTTGGCCGAGCAAAGCGACATTCTGACCTTCTCCCAGCAGCTGCAACAAGCCATCGAAAAAAATGAAAACGCCCTGATGCTGATGGTGCTTACCTACGACGGCGTGCATCAATGGGTGATCTATTTACGCGATTTGGCGCAGTTTAAGGCCGCTGTGGAGGCTATGCCTGACCGCGATGAGGGCTATCCCATCGAAGTAGTCGCCGACAAAGACCCTGCATGGCAGACCTTTACTCAGATCTACCAGATGATCGCGCAGCCTTAAGCGCCTCGGCGGCTTTTTTTGCTTCCCATTCGGCTTGTCTTTTGGCCTCAATTTCCGCCAGCTCTTGTTCCACCAAGGCTGGCGTTTCTAAGGTAATACGGCCAATTTTTCCCGCACGCAGCTCGTGCAAACACAGCTCGGCGGCCTTGTGTAAATCGGCGATGCCACCTGGTTTTAAACAGCCTCGCTTAGCCGCGATTTGCTCCAGCGCAAGGCTTGGGCTTGCGGGCAGTTCACTAAAACGAAAACGCTCACTCAGCTCTTTGGGGTAGGCGCTAAGTAAATAGCCCAAAGCCACCGTGGCGACATCAATGTATTCCATGGCCGTGTCTTTGACCGCGCCGCTTGCCGCCAAGCGATAGCCGCTGTGCTCGTTTTCAAATTTGGGCCATAAAATCCCTGGGGTGTCGGATAGCACCACGCCATTTTTTAAATCGATCATTTGGTTGGCTTTGGTGACGGCAGGCTCATTGCCTGTTTTAGCCACATAGCGCCCTGCCAAAGCGTTGATCAAGGTGGATTTACCGACGTTGGGAATGCCCATAATCATCACCCGCACCGATTGTTTTTTTTCCAAGCGTGCAGCGCCCATTTGTTTGGCGAGATTAATCAGCTTTTTTACCTGATCGCGGTCTTCGGCCACCATCGGCAGGGCTTTGGTGTTGTGTTGTTTTTCAAAATACTGCACCCAGTCGGCGGTAAGCTTAGGGTCGGCGAGGTCGGATTTGTTCAGTACTTTGATGCAGGGCTTGTCGTTGCGCAGGCTGTCAACCAAGGGATTGGTGCTGGAAAAGGGCAGGCGCGCATCCAACACCTCGATAACCAAATCGATTTCAGGCATGGCCTCGGTGATTTTGCGGCGAGCCTTGTTCATGTGCCCAGGAAACCATTGAATCGCCATAACGTCTTTTAGCCCAGTAGAAAATAGCTGCGAATTGTAGCCGAAGGGGCGGGTTAAGTCATGGGCTGGAAGCGGGCAAAGCCCGCGTTGTCAGTTGACAAAAAGCGAGACCGAGGCTTCGCTTGGCTCGTTGGCGGCAACCTCAGCAGCATGGAGGGTAGGGATGCTGGCTTCGTTGATCTCTTCGCTTATTTCTTCAGTGGGCTGCTTAGTTTTTTTGCGTTCCAGCTTGGTGATGGTGCGATCGTGGTTCGCCCACACGCCTTGCTTGATGTCTAGTGCCTTTATACCGTTTTCTTCGGCAATTTCGTTGGCAATGGCGCGGGCGCTGTCGTCGGCGTCGCGTGCTAAAAGCTTGCGCTCGCTGGGGTCTATACGGGCAAAGAGGTCTACTAAAGCGCTGGCTAGCAGCTCTTGGGCAATTTCATTGCGGGTTTTGCGAAAACGCTTGGCAATGACATTGAGCATGGCCAAATCGTTGGCATCCAAATGCACGCTCAAGGCGGCGAGGCTTTGCTCGCGCTCACGCAGGGCTTTTTCTTCTTGGTAGTAACGGTCGATCAAAGATTGAGTGCTGCTGGTATCGAAATCCTGCATTTTGGCCTCCTAGTTTTTTAAAAGAGGGTACTCTAAAGGCTGCAATGGCTTTTGTGCAACCGCAAAAACAGCTTATAGTAGGCCGCTTTGCCAAAACTCGTCGTTGAGGTCGTTATGAATGTTCGTGAGAGTATTGAAACCAAGCTTAAAACGCTACGCCCAAGCCATCTGGAGCTGATGAACGAAAGTCATCAGCATGCTCATGGTGCCAGTGATTCGCATTACAAGCTGATTTTAGTGAGCGATGAATTTAAAGGGATGCGCACCGTTGCGCGTCATCAAAAGATTTATCAGCTCTTAGCGGACGAGCTAAAAACCGCCGTACATGCCTTGTCTTTGCATCTTTACAGCGAAGAAGAATGGCAAAATACCCAAGTGCCAGCGTCCCCAAATTGCATGGGGCACGGACACTGATTTTTTGATTTAACTCCTAGGAAATTGTATGCGTTTAATAAAAATAATTACCGCGCTGACCTTGTCGGCGTTGTCTTTCACCAGCTTGGCGGACAGCGACTGGAAGCTGGAAAAAGATACCGATGGCGTGAAGGTTTACACTCGCGTAATCGAAGGCTCACCATTAAAAGAGTTCAAAGGCATCACTCACCTTAAAACTTCGTTAACCAGCATCGTGGCCTTATTGGATGATCGTGCGGTGGCTCCCAGCTGGATTAAAGACACCAAAGAGTCCTCGCTGATTAAAAAAATCGACGCATCTGTGAGCATTGCTTACAACGTCACCGCCGCACCCTGGCCCGTTAAAGACCGCGACATGGTGCTTAAAAGTGTGATGACACAAAACCCAGAAACTTTAGCAGTGCGCATTGATTTAAATGCCGAAAAAGACGGAAAACCTGAACACAAAGACCGCATGCGCATCACTCAAATGCACGGCTATTGGGAGTTCAACCCTCAGGCTAATGGTGAGGTGGAAGTGGTGTATCAAGTGCACGCTGACCCTGCTGGCTCTTTACCGACCTGGCTGGTCAATAGCCTGGTTGTCGACATGCCTTTTCATACTTTGAAAAACATGCAAACCAAAGTGTCGGAAGAGAAATATCAAAAAGCCGAAGTGACTTCGATCAAGAATGTAACTAAGCCGTAATAAAATAAAATAAAAAGAAAGGCGAAAGCCTTTCTTTTTTTAGTGCAATTTTTTGATATAAAAAAAGCCCTTGAATAATCAAGAGCTTTTAAGAATAAGTGGTGCCCAGAAGAAGACTCGAACTTCCACGGCCAAAGGCCACTAGTACCTGAAACTAGCGCGTCTACCAATTCCGCCACCTGGGCACTGAGATTAACTCAATGTACTGATTTCTGAGAGTGGTACCAGCGGTCGGACTCGAACCGACACACCCGCAAGGGCGGGGGATTTTGAATCCCCTGCGTCTACCAATTCCGCCACGCTGGCACGTCTAAGCGATCAGTGGCGCGCATAATACCGTTTCTTTTTTGAGTGTCAATAAAATTTCACGCTAGTTTTTTGATTTTTTTACATAATTTTAAAGTTGAATGTTTTTTGCACAAGGACCTTGGCTACAAAACAGGGCTTAAGCCTTAGCCGATTTTCTGCTACTCTGCGCGCCTTCTTTTTAGACTGTCGGTAAAGCAGTTGCTTATGAATACCTCTGATTTTTATTTTGACCTTCCCAATGAGCAGATTGCGCGCTTTCCTTTGGCTAAACGCAGCGCTTCACGCTTACTGAGTTTAAATCGCGCTACGGGCGAGCTGGCTCATGGGCAGTTTTGCGACTTGCTTGAGCGTTTAGAGGCAGGCGATCTTTTGGTGTTTAACAACACTCGGGTAATTCCTGCGCGCCTGTACGGTGAAAAAGCCAGTGGCGGCAAGATCGAAATTTTGGTGGAGCGCGTATTAAGCGAGACCGACGTGCTCTGCCATATGCGCTCCTCGCGCTCACCGAAAGCAGGCAGCAAGGTTTTATTAGAAGGCATCGAGGCCGAAGTACTGGGGCGAGAAGGCGCGCTTTTTGTGCTGCGCTTTCATATAGACACGCCAGTGCTGGAGCTGTTGGAGCGCGTGGGCCATATGCCGCTGCCGCCTTATATGGAGCGCGCCGACATCGAAAGCGATAAAGAGCGCTATCAAACCGTGTACGCCAAAACGCCTGGGGCGGTGGCAGCACCGACGGCGGGCTTGCACTTTGACGATGAACTCTTGGCCAAACTCAAAGCCAGTGGTGTGAATTTCGCCTTTGTGACCTTGCATGTCGGTGCGGGCACGTTTCAGCCTGTAAAAGTTGAGCGCATCGACGAGCACCAGATGCACGCTGAATACATAGAAGTTAGCCAAGCCGTGGTGGATGCGGTAAAAGCTACGCGCGCAGCAGGCAAACGCGTGGTCGCCGTGGGCACGACCTCTGTGCGCAGCCTTGAGAGCGCCAGCCAAAACGGAGAAATTGCCCCTTTTTATGGCGATAGCCGTATTTTTATTTACCCTGGTTATCGTTTTTGCAGTGTCGATGCCATAGTGACCAATTTTCACCTGCCCGAATCCACGCTCATTATGCTGGTATCGGCTTTTGCTGGGCGCGAACAAACGCTTAACGCTTATAAGGCAGCGGTGGAGCAGGGCTACCGTTTCTTTAGTTACGGCGATGCGATGTTTTTTTATTGATGTTGGGCGTTGGGCGTGTCCGTAGCTGAGGCCATTGGCCTCCATGTGGCGACCGATGGTCGCCGCTACAATTTAGAACGAATTTAATTTAAAGCGAGTAAAAAATGACCCGCACATGCAAGATGACATTTGAATTAAAATGCCAAAGTGGTTTGGCGCGCCGTGGGCAAATTACCTTTTCGCGTGGCACGATTCAGACGCCTGCCTTTATGCCTGTGGGCACTTACGGCTCAGTGAAAGGTTTAACCCCAGAGCATATTAAGGCATTGGGAGCTGAAATTATTTTGGGTAATACCTTTCATTTAATGTTGCGCCCTGGCACTGAAGTTATTAAGGCTCATGGTGATTTGCACGATTTTATTCACTGGGATAAGCCTATTTTAACGGACTCAGGTGGATTTCAAGTTTTTAGCCTAGGGGCGATGCGTAAAATTACCGAGGAAGGCGTGCACTTTCGCTCGCCTGTGAACGGGGAGAAAATTTTTATGTCACCCGAAAGCTCGATGCAAGTACAGCGTGATTTAGGCTCAGACATCGTCATGATTTTTGATGAATGCACACCCTTTCCTGCCACCGAAAAACAAGCGACCGACTCCATGCGTTTGTCTTTGCGCTGGGCCAAGCGTTCTAAAGATGCACACGGTGATAATCCTTCGGCGCTCTTTGGCATTATTCAAGGCGGCATGTACGAGTCTTTGCGTGATGAATCTTTGGCGGGTTTAACCGAGATTGGCTTTGATGGCTACGCCATAGGTGGCTTAAGCGTGGGCGAGCCTAAAGAAGATATGCTGCGCGTGCTGGCGCACGTGGCGCCGAAAATGCCTGAAAATAAACCGCGCTATTTAATGGGCGTGGGCACACCTGAGGATTTGGTCGAGGGTGTGCGTCGCGGTATTGATATGTTTGATTGCGTGATGCCCACGCGTAACGCTCGCAACGGTCATTTATTCACCAGTACGGGCGTGGTGAAATTGCGTAATGCCGCCAACAAAATCAGTACTGCGCCCATAGATGAGCATTGCGATTGCTACACCTGCAAAAATTACAGCCGTGCCTATTTGCATCATTTGGATAAATGCAAAGAAATGCTCGGCGGTACTTTAAATAGCATTCACAACCTCCATTATTACCAAACTTTAATGGCGGGTTTGCGCGCAGCTTTAGATGCAGGTACATTTGACGCCTTTGTCGAAGAGTTCTACGCCAAGCGCGGCCAAAATACGCCGTCTATAACCGATTAAACGCTAGAAAACCCAAGCCACTTTGGTGGTTTTTTAAACTTTGGAGAAACTATGAAATACTTACTCGCTGTTTTTGCTGTAGCGGCTTCAC
>JBDKHD010000195.1:0-15054 GCA_039797885.1 Pseudomonadota bacterium | reverse complement strand
AACGCGCTGCAAGCCCTCAAGGCGAACGTCGGCAACGGTAAAAGATTCCGCAAACCCCATAGAAGACCAAGCCAACAAAAGTGCGAACAGCCAATAACGCATTAAAAAATATCCAAGTCTTTGGCCACTATAAACGGCCTAAATCGTTATAAAACGCCACCAACATTAAACACAGCAGCACAAATAAACCCGCTTTTACCGCCAAGGTTTGTAACTGTTCCGACAGCGGCTTGCCCTTTATCACTTCAATCAGGCAAAACAAAATATGACCGCCATCGAGCATGGGCACGGGTAATAAATTCAACACACCCAAGGAAATACTTAGAAGAGCTAGGAAACTAATAAAAGACTCAAGCCCCGCTTGCGCTGAAGCGCCGGCTACTTTAGCAATGCTCACGGGACCACTCAAGTTTTTTACCGAGAGCATGCCCTTGAGCATTTTCCATAAGGATTCAAGGGTGAAAACGCTGGTGCTGTAGGTCTTGGTGATGCCTTGCCACAGGGCGTCGACCACACCGAGCTGGCGCTTACGCAGCCAGTCTTCAGGAAACACAGGTGGCTCAACCGCAAGCCCTGCAAAGCCGACTGTTTTGCCATCGGCGCTCTCGCGGCTCGCGGGCGTAAGGGTAAGAGTAAGTTGTTGCTCAGCGCGCTGCACCTCCAGCTGCAACGGCTGATTGGGGCTGGCCATAATGCGCTCGGTCAGCTCAAACCAATCGGCAACTGCCACACCATTTACCGCAATAAGGGTGTCGCCTATCTGTATGCCTGATTGCGCGCCTGCGCCTTCGGGCTGAACTTCACGAATCTGCGCAGGAACTTTTAGCTGCCTCGGTGCCAAGCCTAAGCTGGAAATGGGGTCTGGATTTTCGGCATCGGACAGCCATTGCTGCACGCTCACTTGCACTTGCTGCACGCTGCCATCGCTGCCTTTAAGCGTAAATGGAATCTGCGTGCTGTCGCCCAAATAGCGCACCAGCTGCCAATTCACATCTTCCCAAGTGGACGTATTGTGCTCAGCTACGGCAAGGATTTCATCGCCAGCATAAAACCCAGCCTGATAAGCAGGCGAGCCTTCTTCCACCTCGCCCACCACAGGGACTAGGCCTGAGGTGCCCGAGGCAAATAAAAACCAATAGGCGGCAATAGCAAACAGAAAATTGGCAACAGGGCCTGCGCTGGCAATGGCGATACGCTGCCACGGAGATTTACGGTTGTAGGCTTGATGCAAGCGCTCGGGAGGAACGTCGCCTTCACGCTCATCGAGCATGGCAACGTAGCCACCCAAAGGAATAGGGGCAATGGCAAACTCCGTGCCCTGCTTGTCCGTAAAAGACCACAAGGGTTTGCCAAAGCCTACAGAAAAGCGTTTGACGTAAACGCCACAGCGCCTAGCCACCCAGAAATGGCCAAATTCATGAATGACCACCAGCAAGCTGATGGCGATTAAAAAATACAAAAGCGTCACACTGAGATTCCTATTGCTGCGCTTTGTGTTTGCAGCCACTGCTGCCCCTGTTCACGCGCCCAGTGATCGGCCGCCAAAATCGGCGCTAAGGCACTGGCGTCTTGCACTTGGTGTTGCCGCATCACCGCGCGAATCAGCTCTGGGATAGCGGTAAACGGAATTTGTTCCTGTAAAAACGCGGCCACGGCAATTTCATTGGCGGCATTGAGCACCGCAGGCATGGTGCCGCCTGCTTTAAAGGCTTCACGCGCAAGGCGCAGGCAGGAAAAGCTGTCTTCGTCGGGCACCTCGAAATCCAGCCGTGCCACGGCAAACAAATCCAAGGGTTTAACGCCTGAATCAATACGCTCAGGCCAAGCCATGCCATAGGCAATGGGGGTGCGCATATCGGGCTGCCCCATTTGCGCCAGCACCGAGCCATCACAGTACTGCACCATAGAATGAATAACGCTTTGCTTATGTACCACCACCTGAATGTGCTCGGGCGTGCAGTTGAACAAAAAACAGGCTTCGATCAGCTCCAGCCCTTTGTTCATCAAGGTGGCGGAGTCCACCGATATTTTTTGCCCCATCGACCAATTGGGATGAGCCACCGCCTGCGCGGGCGTTACCTGAGACAACTCTTGCCAAGTGCGTCCGCGAAAAGGGCCGCCCGAGGCGGTCAATAGAATTTTTTCAATACCGTGTTCGCGAAAATCACCGCGATAGCCCTGTGGCAAACACTGAAATATGGCGTTGTGTTCGCTGTCGATGGGCAGCAAGGTCGCGCCGCCCTCTTTGATGGCTCTCATAAATAAAGGCCCAGCCATAACCAAACTTTCTTTATTGGCCAGCAGCACTTTTTTACCCGCTTGCGCCGCCGCCAAAGACGGTAATAGGCCTGCGGCGCCAACAATAGCGGCCATAACCATGTCCACTTCTGTAGCGGAGGCGATAAAAGCCAAACCCTCTGCACCAATCAAAACCTCGGTGGTGCAGTTTGGAGGGAGCATAAGTTTTAATTCTTGTGCGTCCACCTTCGTGCCAATGACCGCGTACTTTGGGAAAAATTCGGCAATTTGCAGCGCTAAGCATTCGATATTTTTATGCGCGCTTAAGGCAAAAACCCGATAACGATCAGAATGGCGACGCACTATGTCTAAGGTGCTATGGCCAATCGAGCCTGTTGCACCTAGGACAGTAATCCATTGGCTCATGCCAAACTCCAGTTAAACACCAAGAGTAAAAAGGCAAAAACGGGCACGGCCGCCGTCATACTGTCGATACGATCTAAGATGCCACCGTGGCCTGGCAGCAGCGCCGAACTGTCTTTAATACCGCAATAGCGCTTGAACATGCTTTCCAGTAAATCACCCAGCACCGACACCAAGGCCGTAAGCAAGGTAATCAATATCAGCTGGCCGATGGCCGTAGTGCTTAAACTTTGAATGTTGTGCTCTATGTAGTAAACGAACACCGCCGCCACCAACATAGTGGTGGCCAAGCCACCCCAAAAACCCGCCCAAGATTTGCCAGGGCTAACCTGAGGCGCCAGCTTGGCTTTACCAAATTGTTTGCCCGCAAAGTACGCGCCTGTGTCTGCACCCCAGACCACAAACATCAAATACACAATCAACAAGGCACTGTGGTTTTGCGCTTTAAGCACCACAAATCCCACCCACATCGGCACCAGCACCAGAAGGCCGATAAACAGGCGCACAGCTTTGGGCGACCAAAAGGCCGTAAGATTGGGGTAACGCGCCACCAGCAGCAAAGCCATCAGCCACCAAGCGGCCCCAGCGGCCAAAATGGCCAAGGTAAAACAGGCTTCTTGCGTGAGGGCGTAAGCGACGGCCGCTAAAATTGCTGCCATAACGCCTGCAAAAGCGACGCGCGCAGGCTGCGCCGAAAAGCCCGACATGTTGGCCCATTCCCACGCGCCCAGCACTGCAATTAGGGCAATGAAATAGCCGAACGCTTGGCTTGGCAAAAAGAAAATCCCGCCAATCATTAATGGAGCCAATATCAGGGCGGTAATAATTCGTTGTTTTAACACGCTACTTCTCTTCTTCTAGTTGGCTGTCCGTGCGACCAAAGCGCCTTGTGCGCGTGGCAAAAGCCTTTAGTGCTTGCAAGTATTCGTCGTGGCGAAAATCAGGCCACAAGGTGTCACAAAAATAAAACTCGCTGTACGCACACTGCCACAGCATAAAATTGCTGATGCGCTGCTCTCCGCCTGTACGGATAAGCAAATCAGGCGCGGGGTATTGCGAAAGCCAAGTGTGTTGATGAAAAACAGCCTCGGTAATATCGGCTGGGTTTAAGCGCCCTGCTTGTACTTCTTGGGCGATTTTTTGGCAGGCTTGCACTATGTCCCACTGCCCACCGTAGTTGGCGGCGACCACTAAAGTCATAGCGGTGTTGTGCGCGGTAAGCGCTTCAGACTGGGCGATCAGCTCTTGGAGTCGAGGAGCAAAGGCGGATAAATCGCCCATGACACGCAAACGGATGTTGTGCTTATGCAGTTTTTTGACTTCGCGCTCCAGCGCCAGCACAAACAGCTGCATCAAGGCATTGACTTCATCAACAGGGCGACGCCAGTTCTCACTACTAAAAGCAAAGAGCGTTAACACCTCCACGCCTTCGCGCACCGAGGTTTCCACCACTTCACGCACAGCAGTGACACCGGCTTTATGCCCAGCCACGCCAGGCATAAAACGCTTTTTTGCCCAGCGGTTGTTGCCATCCATAATAATGGCAACATGGCGCGGCACTTGGCCATGGCTGGCCAAGCTCAGATCGATACTGGTCGCCATGCGTGGCTATACCTGCATCAGTTCTTTTTCTTTCCCTGCGAGCAGCTCATCGACTTCACTGATGCTCTTGTCCGTGTATTTCTGCATATTGTCTTCGCCAATGCGCAGCTCGTCTTCCGAGATCAGCTTGTCTTTTTGCAAATCTTTGAGCTTGGCGTTGGCATCACGGCGGATATTACGCACAGAGACGCGGCCTTTTTCGGCTTCAGTACGCGCTTGTTTGATGTAGTTCTTGCGCGTTTCTTCAGTTAGTGCGGGCATGGGTAGGCGAATGGTATCGCCTGTGGTGGCTGGGTTTAGCCCCAAGTGCGACTTTAGAATGGCCTTTTCAATGGCCGTCACCATGTTCTTTTCCCAGGGGTTGATCGCCAAAGCGCGACCGTCTTCAACGGTGACATTGGCCACTTGATTGATGGGTGTCGGGTTACCGTAATAGTCCACAAAGACATCATCCAAAATATTGGGGTTGGCACGGCCTGTACGAATGCGCTTAAAGGCTTCAGCCACAGCAGCAATGCTTTTTTGCATACGGTCTTGTGCGTCTTTTTGAATGTCGTTAATCATTGTTTTTTCTCCTCACTAACAATGAGTGTGCCATCGCTGCCGCCTGTCATTAGACGTCCAAGCACACCCTGTTCGTTCATGTCATAAACACGCAGGGGCATGTTGTGGTCGCGCGCCAAACAAATCGCGGTCAAATCCATCACACCCAGCTGCTTTGCCAATACTTCTTGATAGGTCAAATGGTCGTATTTTTTTGCGGTCGGATCTTTCTTCGGGTCGGCAGTATACACGCCATCGACGTTGGTGGCTTTAAGAACCAAATCGGCGTTGATCTCGATGCCGCGCAGACAGGCTGCAGAGTCGGTGGTAAAGAAGGGGTTGCCCGTACCTGCGGAGAAAATCACCACATCGCCCATTTCCAGCGCACGAATGGCACTGCGACGGTCGTAATGATCGACAACGCCGCTCATGGGGATGGCCGACATCACACGAGTGGGCATGTTGGCACGCTCTAAGGCATCGCGCATGGCCAAGGCGTTCATCACCGTGGCCAGCATACCCATGTGGTCGCCTGCCACGCGGTCTAAACCGGCTTCGCTTAGGGCTTTACCACGGAAAATATTGCCACCGCCAATCACCAGGCCTACCTGCACGCCAATGCCGCGCAGCTGGCCGATCTCCAGTGCCATACGATCCAGCACCTTAGGATCGATGCCAAAATCCAGGTCACCCATCAGGGCTTCACCGCTGAGTTTAAGCAAAATACGTTTGTACTTAGGACTTTTAGGCTCGGCCATAGCAGGCTCCTTACATGCAAAATGATTGGGTTTTTCTATATGACAATGCCGGGCATGCCCGGCATTTAATTTGCGCTAACGCTGAGGCTACTTAGAGCTTAGCCACGCAATTGTGCGGCGACTTCCGCAGCAAAGTCGACTTTTTCAACTTCGATGCCTTCGCCCACTTCCAAACGCAAGAAGGCGAGCACTTCTGCACCATTGGCTTTGGCCAATTGGGCAATGCTTTGTTCTGGGTTTTTTACGAAAGGCTGATCGAGCAGGCTATTTTCTTTCAAGAACTTAGAAATACGGCCTACGATCATTTTTTCAACGATTTCGGTAGGCTTGCCAGCCATGTCGGGTTGAGCACGGATGATTTCTTTTTCTTTTTCCAGCAGTTCAGCGGGCATGTCTTCACCGCGAACGACGCGTGGACTGGCAGCGGTAACGTGCATAGCAATATCTTTTGCCAGCTCTTCGTTGCCGCCTTTCAAAGACACCACGCAAGCGATTTTGCCGTTTGAGTGCACATAAGCACCCACAACAGGAGCTTGTATCACTGCGGGGCGACGCACGGTGATGTTTTCACCGATTTTTTGTACCAAAGCCATGCGTGCCTCTTCCAGCTCGCCTGCCATCAGTTTTTCAACGTCGGCTTCTTTGGTTTGCGCCAGCTTGGCCACTACTTTGTCGGCAAAGCCGTTGAAGTTGGCATCGCCTGCGGCAAAGTCGGTTTCAGAGTTGACTTCCACCATGACCGCAACGCCTGCGCTGACGATGACACGAATTTTACCTTCAGCCGCAGTACGACCCGCTTTTTTCGCCGCTTTCAGACCTGAGCTTTTACGCAGGTTTTCGATAGCCAAGTCGATGTTGCCTTCGACCTCGGCCAAGGCTTTTTTGCATTCGATCATGCCCAGGCCAGTGCGATCACGCAGCTCTTTTACCATTGCAGGGGTCACGTTTGACATTTTGATTCCTCGTTTTTAGCTTGAATTTCTTAGACTTAAAAAAAGGGGGCAAGCCCCCTTTTTAAATGCGCACCGGCTTATTGTGCCGCGTTTTCTGAAGCGGCTTCAGCGACTTCAACAAATTCGCTAACCACGCCATTTTGGTTTTTGCCTTCTAAAACGGCATCAGCAATAGCGGTAGCGTAAATTTGGATAGCGCGAATGGCGTCGTCGTTACCGGGGATAACGTAGTCTACGCCGTCTGGGTTGGAGTTGGTGTCCACGATACCAACAACAGGGATGCCCAGTTTGTTCGCTTCTTGAATAGCAATACGCTCATGGTCTACGTCGATCACGAACAGCATGTCAGGCAAGCCGCCCATATCCTTGATACCGCCAATAGACAGCTCTAGCTTGTGCATTTCGCGGCTGCGCATCAGGGCTTCTTTTTTAGTTAATTGATCAAAAGTGCCGTCTTTGCTTTGCACTTCCAAATCGCGCAAGCGCTTGATGGATTGGCGAATGGTTTTGTAGTTGGTCAGCATGCCGCCCAACCAGCGGTGTGCCACGAAAGGCATACCAGCACGTTCGGCTTGCTCTTGCATGATTTTGCCCGCAGCGCGCTTGGTACCTACGAACAACACTTTGTTGTTGCGAGCGGCTTTGGCTTCAACCAGTTTCAGCGCATCGTTCAAAGCAGGAACGGTGTGCTCAAGGTTGATGATATGAATTTTGTTGCGTGCACCAAAGATGTACTTACCCATTTTTGGGTTCCAGTAGCGGGTTTGGTGACCGAAGTGAACGCCTGCTTTGAGCAGGTCACGCATACTAACTTGTGCCATGATAATTACCTTAAAGTTTGGGTTAGGCCTCCATCCACCTCACCAAGCTGACCTCCTAAAAGGCACCCCAGCTGGGTTACAAAGTAGATGTGTGTGTTTCGGTGTTTTCCACCTGCGATTTTTCGCGGGCGCTTTATACCATTTTTAGATAGTCAAAACCAGTAAAAGATAAAATTGTGTAAAGGGTACAAAGTCCGCGCAGCACCCTTTACAATGCGCGCTGCTTTTATCTAGGTACCTCTTAATGAGTGTGATTATTAAAACGACGGATGAAATCGCCAAGATGCGCGTAGCAGGACGTTTGGCCGCCGAAGTGCTGGAAATGATCGTCCCTTACGTTAAGCCTGGCGTTTCCACAGGCGAGCTGGATCGCCTCTGCCACGACTACATAGTCAATGTGCAACAGGCCATTCCTGCACCGTTAAACTACCACGGCTTTCCTAAGTCCATCTGCACCTCTATTAATCATGTGATCTGCCACGGCATCCCCAGTGATGACAAGCTGCTCAAAAAAGGCGACATAGTGAACATCGACATCACTGTGATCAAAGACGGCTACCACGGCGACACCAGTGCTATGTTTCTGATTGGTGAAGTTTCTCCCGCCCACGAGCGTTTAGTGCGTATCACCCAAGAATGTTTGTATTTGGGCATCGACATGGTAAAACCTGGCGTACGCCTAGGCGATATTGGCCATGCCATTCAAACTTATGCCGAAAGTAACCACTATTCGGTGGTGCGCGAATACTGCGGCCACGGCATAGGTAAAGGCTTTCACGAAGATCCGCAAGTGCTGCATTACGGCAAAGCAGGCACAGGGCTTGAGCTGCAAGAAGGCATGATTTTTACCATCGAGCCGATGATTAACCTTGGCACACGCTTAAATAAACAGCTCAACGACGGCTGGACGGTGGTCACCAAAGATCACAAAGCCTCCGCGCAGTGGGAGCACACCATTTTAGTCACGGCAACAGGTCACGAAGTGCTGACCCGCCGCCGCGAAGAAACACGTTTCGAGTGATGCCATGAGCCATGCAGCCTTACCCAGTTTTGCTGCCCAGAGCCTGCTTATTGAGCTGAAGACTGCGCCCTCCGCTCTTCCCGTACTACGCGCGTTACTGCGCCGCCTACAAGACGATTCCTTTCAATACTTCCGCGCCACCTTAGATGCCACCAGCCTTATTCACTTACGCGCCAAGCACATGAGTGAGCTGTTGGCCTGCTTGTGGCGCCACTTTGAACTGCCTGAGCAAGACTTTTGCCTGCTGGCTGTAGGTGGCTTTGGACGCGGTGAACTGCATCCCTATTCCGATATTGATTTACTGCTGCTGGCTAAAGACGAGCCGTTGCTGCAACGCGAACAGGATAAGCTGCAACGCTTTATTACCTTATTGTGGGATTTAAAGCTGGAGGTAGGACACAGCGTTCGCACCTTAGAGGACAGCGCCAAGCTCGCTAGCGGTGATCTCACCATCATTACCAATCTGCTGGAAAATCGTTTGCTTATTGGTGATGCCCAGCTGCAACAACAGCTTTTTGCACAAATTACCCCGGAACATATCTGGCCCGTTTCCGCCTATTTCCATGCAAAATGGCAAGAGTTGCGCGAGCGCCATCAAAAACACAATGACTCCGAATACAACTTGGAGCCCAACGTTAAAAACTCGCCAGGCTCCCTGCGCGACATTCAAACCATTAACTGGATTTGTCTGCGCTCTTTTGGCTCACGCTCATTAGAAACCTTGTTAGAACAAGAATTTTTAAGTGCCGGTGAATACGAACGGCTAGCACGCGACCAGGCTTTCTTATGGCTGGTGCGCTATGCACTGCATATGCTGGCAGGACGCGAAGAAGATCGCCTACTGTTTGAGCTGCAACGTCAGGTTGCGGCATTATTGGGCTTTAAAGACAGCAAAAAACAGCTTGGCGTAGAGCTGTTCATGAGTCGTTTTTACCGCCATCAGCTGGCCACCATCGAGCTGTGCGATTTATTACTGCTGCACTTTAATGAAAACTTTTTACCGCAACAATCACCCTGCATTACCCCTATTAACGAGTATTTCCAGCTTGTAGACGGCTATTTGCAGCTGCGTGACCTCACGCTTTTTGCACGTGAGCCCAGCTGGCTATTGCGTATTTTTTTATTGATGGCACACACCAAAGACGTCAAAGGCGTGCACTCGCAAACCATTCGCGCCTTGCGCAAACATCGTCATCTGATCACGCACAGCTTTCGCAACAATAGCGCCCACAACGCCATATTTATTGAGCTGATTCAAAGCCCAAAATGGGTGGTACGCGAATTAAAACGCATGATGCGCTACGGCATTTTGGGGCGCTATATTCCCGAGTTTGGCCGCATCATCGGTATGATGGAGCACGACCTCTTTCACATTTACACGGTCGATGAGCACAGCCTGCGCATGATGCGTTTATTGCGAAAACTACGCATCGAAAATCTACCGCAATTTACTTTAGCCACGGACATCGCCAGCCATTTCAAGAAAAAAGAAGTGCTCTATTTAACCGCACTTTTACACGATACAGGCAAAAGTCTTATTGGCGAGCACATGGCTAACAGCGGCAAAATCGCCCGCAAGTTTTGCCGCCAGCATCAGTTAAATGAAGCCGACAGCGCACTCGTTATCTGGCTGTGTGAACAGCATTCATTGATGTCCCAAGCCTCGCAGCGTTTAGAGCTCAACAACCCTGATGATATTTTTGGCTTTGCGCAAAAAGTCGAGAATATCACCCGATTAAATTACCTTTATTTAATTTCAGTTAGCGATATTTACAGCACCAACCCCAAGCATTGGACGAGCTGGCGCGCCGAACAAATCAACACCCTCTATCGTCACACTTTAAAGGCGTTGGAGCGCGGGCTGGATAATCCGCTCAGTAGCCAGGAGCACATAGTCCAAACTCAAGCGCGCGCATTGCTCGAATTGCAACACCAAGGCATTAATGAAAGCACCGCTCGGGCTATTTGGGGCAGCGCCAACGCCGATTATTTTATTCGTGAAAGTGTGGCGGATATTGTTTGGCATACCGAAATGATTTTTCAACACGGAGACAGCTCTGAGCCGCTCGTCGCCATTCGCCCCACCTCGACCCAAGCCTACGAAGGAGCGACGCAGATTTTTATTTTTATGAAAGATCAAATCAATCTGTTTGCCGCAACCACAGCAACGCTCGACCAGTTGAATTTAAATATTCAAGATGCGCGCATTATGACTTCCGAAATTGAGCGCAACGTAGTGGACACCTATGTAGTCTTAGATGAATACAATCAGCCTATTACTCATGCTGAACGCCTTTCCCAGATTCAAACCACTCTTAAAAATGCGCTCGCCACACCCGAAAACTACAGCACTATTATTAAAAGACGTACCCCGCGCGCCTTAAAGCAATTTAAGGTCGAAACTCAGGTACACATGAGCACAGACACTTTTTTAAATTGCACCAAGGTTGAAGTTATCGCCGCTGACCGCCCAGGCTTACTGGCGCGCATGGGTGCTATTTTTGCGCGTTTTGGCGCGCAAATTCAGGCCGCAAAAATTCTGACCGAGGGCGAACGCGTTGCGGATATTTTTTATCTGCTCAATGCTCAAGGCTTGCCCTATACCGATGCTCACGCCTGCCAAACCTTGAAAGAAGCCATTGTCACAGGGCTGGACGAACAGGTCGCGGCACAATCTTCCGTATAAATCGAATAATAAGTGCGAATAATACCGCTCATTTTCGATATTTCTTTGCGCTAAAGTAACGGAATTCTTTAGGGAGGCTGTTATGTCTGCGCAATTGTTAAAAATCATCCCAAGCCAGGGTACGTCCGATGGCGCGGGTGTTAAGCTCAGCCGTGTGGCCATGTTCGATGAGCCGCTAACCGATCCATTTTTGATGCTGGACGAATTCGCCTCCAGCAACGAAAGCGATTACATCGCTGGTTTTCCAGCCCACCCGCACCGTGGTATGGAAACACTGAGCTATCTGCTCCATGGCTCATTGGAGCACCAAGATCACGTAGGGAACAAAGGCATGATCCACAGCGGTGGCGCGCAGTGGATGTCCGCAGGGCGCGGTATTATTCACAGCGAAATGCCCGCGCGTGAATTGGATAAACTGCAAGGTTTTCAGTTGTGGATTAACCTGCCTGCCGAACAGAAAATGCTCGCGCCTAAATACCGTGATCTCGAAAGCCACGAAATCCCAGAGCTGCATTTAGAAGGCGTAAAAGTGCGCGCCATTGCAGGCTCGTGGCAAATTGCAGGGCAACAGCTACAAGGGCCGCTGCAAGATTTAGCCGCAGAGGCGGGCTATTTGGATATTCATTTGGACGCAGGCGCAAGTTTGACCCTCAACACACGTACCGATCAGCGCGTATTGGTTAAGCAATACCAGGGCGTCATCGATACCTCACCCCAAGCACCTGAAAAGGCTTTATTGGTTTTTTCGCAGGCCGATGAGCTGACGCTCAGCAGCCGCAATGGCGCGCGAATGATTGTGCTGATGGGAACGCCCATTAAGGAGAAAATTGTCCATTACGGGCCTTTTGTGATGAACAGCCATGCCGAAATTGAGCAGGCTATTCACGATTACAAATCAGGGCGTTTTGGTGAATAAGGCCTGGCCTTATTCACTGCTTTTTATTTTACGAATTGGCGCAAAACCCGATTCATCCATTAAATTGGTGGGTTTTGCCTCTTTGGGTTTACTTGGGCGCGCCCCTATTTTTTTCTTGGCCGTTAACGGCTTTTTATTTTCTGCTTTTTTATCTTTCGGTTTTTTCTTGGGTCCTGCGGCCTTACCAGAGGCTTTCAATTTTTTAGGGCCTGTATAAATAGCCTTTAGTGCTTTAATTTGCCGCGATTCCATCTGCTGCTCTAAATAACGCTCGATAGAGGCTTTTAAGTTCCATTCGTGTGCAGCAATCAAAGAAATCGCCAAGCCCGATTTTCCAGCACGCCCCGTACGACCAATACGATGCACGTATTCATCACCCTTGCGCGCCAAATCGTAGTTCACTACCAGATCCATGCCTTCAACATCCAAGCCACGCGCGGCAACATCGGTTGCAACCAGCACTTTACGCTTACCTTCACGCAAGGCCTGCATCACATAATTACGCTCATCTTGCGACATTTCACCGTGTAACATAGCAATGTCATTACGATGGCGGCGCAAAAACTCCTGCAAACGCTCAACCTCGATGCGTTTATTCACAAAAATAATGGCTTTTTCAAAAGTTTCATTGGCTAACAGCCAGGTGAGCAGCCGATCTTTATGAGCGTTGTCGTCGGCTAAAATATATTGCTGCTTAATAAATTCATGCTGTTCTTGCGCGGCACTGGTGGTTATAACCTCAGGCTCACGCAACATAGCTTTTGCAATGCGGCCAATGCCATCGTGACGTAAGGTTGCGGATAACAAAAACGTCTGCCGCTCTTTCGAACAGTGATCAACAATAAACTCCAAATCTTCACGAAAGCCCATATCGAGCATGCGATCGGCTTCATCAAGCACCAAAAATTCCAAATCCCCAAGCTTGGCACTACCACGCTTGATGTGATCCACCAAACGTCCTGTTGTCGAAATAATTATTTCAGGATTTTTACGCAGTAAAGCCGCCTGATATTTAAAATCGTCGCCACCTGTCAATAAACCCGACTGAATACCGCTGAGTTCCGAAAACTTTTCTGCGACCTTAAACACCTGACGCGCCAGCTCTCGGGTTGGCACCAACACCAAAGCACGAGTAGAAGAATGTGGAGCGCTTTTAGCGAGGCATTTTTCAAAGATCGGCAAGAGATACGCCAAGGTTTTACCACTGCCTGTTTCGGCGCAAGCCTGTACGTCCTTGCCTTGCATGGCTACAGGTAAAAACAGCGCCTGAACTTCAGTGGGCGTTTGGATTTCGAGCTGTTCAAGCCCCGTCATTAGACGCGAATGGAAAGTAAGATTGGCAAACACGATAGGCACTCTTGCAAAAGTGCGGATTATAGCAGAGTGCGCTAGACTAAACGGCACTAAAAGTCACTTGGAAAGGAGAATACTATGTTTTCACTTGCTGCTGCTTTGGTTGTCATTATCTGCGCTGTGCCTTTGTGTATCGCCGCAGGCTTTATCCTATTCGGCTCAGGCCTTAATATCGGTCTCTCTGTCGTGGTCGGGCTTACTCTCTTTGTTTTTGCTTCAGGCGCAATTGTGCAGCGCTTGATTATCAATAACGAGCAGAAACAGGTTTAAGGCTGGCCGCTGAGTACTTGGGCATTTTCGAACTGCGCGTCAAGGTTTATTGCATCGGATTTGCCATAGCGGCGGCCCTTGGCCGCCATTCTAGCGAAGCCTCTCGGCCTTTCAAGATTAAAAATCCCAAAAAAGAAAAACCCCGCCAGGAAATCCTAGCGGGGTTTTGTTTAAGAGCTTGACGATGACCTACTCTCACATGGGGAAGCCCCACACTACCATCGGCGATACTGCGTTTCACTTCTGAGTTCGAGATGGATTCAGGTGGTTCCACAGTTCTATGGTCGTCAAGCAAACCGGTTTCTTGATGCTGTCGTCTTACGCATTGCGACAGATTCAAGGAAAAAGGTCGGATACATGAGTTACTTAAGATTCTCTTACGCACTTGCAGCGCTTTGTATTCATTAACGCCCAGTTTGGGTGTTATATGGTCAAGCCTCACGGGCAATTAGTATCAGTTAGCTCAACGCCTCACAGCGCTTACACACCTGACCTATCAACCTAGTGGTCTTCTAGGGCCCTACAGGGAACTTAAAGTTCCAGTGAGATCTCATCTTGAAGGAGGTTTCCCGCTTAGATGCTTTCAGCGGTTATCCTGTCCGAACATAGCTACCCGGCGATGCCACTGGCGTGACAACCGGAACACCAGAGGTTCGTTCACTCCGGTCCTCTCGTACTAGGAGCAACGCTTCTCAAATCTCAAACGCCCACGGCAGATAGGGACCGAACTGTCTCACGACGTTCTAAACCCAGCTCGCGTACCACTTTAAATGGCGAACAGCCATACCCTTGGGATCTTCTTCAACCCCAGGATGTGATGAGCCGACATCGAGGTGCCAAACACCCCCGTCGATATGAACTCTTGGGGGGTATACGCCTGTTATCCCCGGCGTACCTTTTATCCGTTGAGCGATGGCCCTTCCATTCAGAACCACCGGATCACTAAAACCAACTTTCGTTCCTGTTCGACTTGTGTGTCTCACAGTCAAGCATCCTTATGCTTTTGCACTCACAACATGATTTCCGACCATGTCGAGGATACCTTCGCGCTCCTCCGTTACTCTTTAGGAGGAGACCGCCCCAGTCAAACTACCTACCATACAATGTCCGTTTTCCGGATTACGGAAAATGTTAGAACCTTAAATAAACTAGGGTGGTATTTCACCATTGACTCCACAAAAACTAGCGTCTTTGCTTCAAAGTCTCCCACCTATCCTATACAAATTTATTCAAAATTCAATGTAAAGCTATAGTAAAGGTGCACGGGGTCTTTCCGTCTTGCCGCAGGTACACTGCATCTTCACAGCAATTTCAATTTCGCTGAGTCTCTGGTTGAGACAGTGGGGAAGTCGTTACGCCATTCGTGCAGGTCGGAACTTACCCGACAAGGAATTTCGCTACCTTAGGACCGTTATAGTTACGGCCGCCGTTTACCGGGGCTTCTATCAATAGCTTCACTTCTATAAAAAG
>JBDKHD010000194.1:0-4800 GCA_039797885.1 Pseudomonadota bacterium | reverse complement strand
GTGGCCCAGGTATTTGTCGACAAATGCTGCGAACTCATCTGCAAGGACCAACTCGACACTGCGACTGCCAGCATGGCCAAGTACTGGACCACCGACCTGCAATGCAAGGTCATGGACGAGTGCGTGCAGCTCTTCGGCGGCTACGGCTATATGTGGGAATACCCCGTGGCTCGCGCCTGGGCGGACTCGCGCGTGCAGCGTATTTACGCAGGCACTTCGGAAATTATGAAAGAAATTATTTCTCGCACTATCTAGTGATAGAAGAAACTTTAAGGCTGCTTTATTGGGTATTTGCTTTGCAGACACGCCGTGAATACATCCATGTAGGCTCCCATTTGCCATCCATGGCAAATGAGGGTCTGCGCAGCAAACACACCAATCGCAGCTAAAGTTTCTTCTCCTTTTAACCCGCCTAATCGGTCATTTTTTGCCGATTAGGGTGATACAACAGATGGGGCGGTTTTGCCTCGCGTTTCAGATGGCTATTGAAGCAACCCTGTGCCGCAGGGATGCGGCACGGGAGCCTCCATGGATGGATTAACGGCGTGTTGCTGAAATAGTCTCTGAAAAAAGCGAGAAAGCAAAACCAGCCCAAGCGGATTAGAACAATAAGAGGGTAAAAAAATGACTGATGCTTATATTTTTGATGCCGTGCGCACCCCGCGCGGTCGCGGTAAAAAAGACGGTGCTTTGCACAGCGTAACCCCCGTAAATTTAATGTCGGGTTTATTAAAAGAATTACAAAAACGCCACGATTTAGACACCAGCCAGCTTGATGATGTGGTGCTGGGTTGTGTGGAGCCTGTGATGGAGCAGGGCGCGGATATTGCGCGTACCGCTGTGTTGATGGCGGGCTATAACCATGCCTGTGCTGGCACGGTCGTGAGCCGCTTTTGCGCCTCGGGTTTGGAAGCGGTGAACATGGCCGCAGCCAAAGTGAAAGCGGGCGAAGCGCAGCTGGTTATTGGTGGAGGTGTAGAGTGCATGTCACGCGTGCCTATGGGCTCAGGCGGTGGCGCGTATTACACCGACCCTGCCGTGACCAATGCCTTAAATTTTGTGCCGCAAGGGATTTCTGCCGACTTAATTGCGACATTACACGGCTTTTCGCGCAATGATGTAGACAGCTACGCGGTGGAATCGCAGCGCCGCGCCGCGCACGCTTGGGCCAATGGTTATTTTAATAAATCCGTCATCCCTGTGCGCGATCAGCTGGGTTTAATGCTGCTCGATCGTGATGAATTGATGCGCCCCGATGCCACATTGGACTCCCTAGCCAGCTTAAAAGCGGCGTTTGAAGAGCACGGAAAATTAGGCTTTAACGCCATCGCCCAGCAAGTGTATCCGCAGGTTGAAAAAATAAATCATGTGCATCATGCGGGTAATTCTTCAGGCATTGTCGATGGAGCATCGGCGGTATTAATTGGCAGCAAAGAAATGGGCAAGGCGCTGGGCCTCACGCCACGCGCGCGCATTCGTGCGGCGACTTCGGTGGGCTCTGAACCAACCATTATGCTCACCGCCCCCGCGCCTTCTGCACGCAAAGCTTTAAAAAATGCAGGCATGAGCGCTGCCGATATTGATTTGTGGGAGCTGAACGAAGCCTTTGCCTCGGTGGTGATGCTCTTTATGAAAGAAATGAAAATCGACCACGGAAAAATTAACGTCAACGGCGGCGCTATCGCCATGGGGCACCCTCTGGGAGCCACGGGCGCGATGATTTTAGGCACAGTATTAGATGAGCTTGAACGCCAAGATAAAAATGCCGCGCTGATTAATTTATGCGTCGGTGGCGGCATGGGCACAGCGACCATTATTGAACGTGTGTAGGTAAGCCGTTTGGGGTTTGGCGTTCAACGTTTAGCGTGCATCGAGGATAACCTCATACACGATGAACGCCCAACGCCCAACGCCCAACGCCCAACGCCCAACGAATAATAAGGTAAACATTATGAGCAATATTTTCACTACCGACATCGATGCCAACGGCATCGCAGTTTTAACTTGGAACGACCAAAACGGCCCAGTTAATTCTTTATCACAAGCGGCGATGACGGAATTTGCTGCGCAAGTGCAGCAGTTACAGGCCGATGAAAAAGTCAAAGGTATCGTTTTAACTTCTGGCAAAAAAGAATTTATTGTCGGCGCGAATTTGCACGAAATTCAAAGCATGAAACAAGATGCCGCGACCATCATGGTTTACATCAAAAGCCTGCACGCTTTAATGCGCCAAATGGAGCAAGGTGGCAAGCCTATTGTTGCCGCCATGAATGGCACGGCCTTAGGCGGTGGCATGGAAGTGGCACTGGCCTGTCATTATCGAATTGCCGCCGATAGCCCCAGGGCGGTGTTTGGTTTTCCTGAGGTGAATTTAGGTTTATTGCCAGGTGGCGGTGGTACGCAGCGCCTGCCGCGTATGCTGGGCATTCAGGCGTCTTTGCCTTGGCTTTTGCAAGCCACGCAAGCCAAAGCCGTCGAGGCCAAAACCGCAGGCTTGATTAACGAAGTGGTGGCCGAAGAAGAACTCATTACCAAGGCCAAAGACTGGCTGCTAGCCAACCCCAAAGCCTGCGTGCAGCCTTGGGATGATAAAAAATTTAAATTGCCAGGTGGCGCAGTGCAAACGCCTGCGGTTATTCAGGTATTTATTGGCGCCGAAGCCATGTTGCGCAAAAAAACTCAGGGCCTGTATTTAGCTCCGCAGCGCATTTTGCAAACCGTCTATGAAGGCTGCCAATTACCGCTGGATTTAGCCCTAGAAGTGGAAGCGCGTTATTTCACCGAGCTGCTTTTGTCTAAACAAGCCAAAGTGATGATTCGCAGCTTTTTTGTGAACCTGCAAGACATTAATAAGCTTAAAAATCGTCCCAAAGATATCGAGAAAAAAGAATTTAAAAAAATCGGTATTTTAGGCGCAGGCATGATGGGTTCGGGCATTGCTTATTCTTCCGCTATGAGTGGCATGGACGTGGTGTTGCTGGATGCGAATTTGGATTCGGCACAGTGTGGAAAATCTTACTCAGAGGCGTTACTTAAAAAACGCGTATCACGCGGAAGAATGAAGCAAGATAAAGCCGATATCACATTAAATCGTATTTTGGCGACCACGGATTTTAATGATTTAAAAGGCTGTGATTTGGTTATTGAGGCGGTGTTTGAAGACCGCACCATTAAGGCCGATGTCACCCAGAAAGCCGAAGCCGTGCTGGGCGAAAACGCGATTTTTGCATCCAATACCTCCACCTTGCCCATCACGGGTTTGGCGCAAGCAAGCCATCGCCCAGCGCAATTTATTGGCCTGCACTTTTTCTCACCCGTGGACAAAATGCCGCTGGTTGAAATTATTATGGGCAAAGCAACCAGCCAGCATACCCTCGCTTGGGCGCTGGATTTTGTGCAGCAAATTAAGAAAACCCCGATTGTGGTTAACGACAGCCGTGGCTTCTTCACCTCTCGCGTGTTCCGTACTTATGTGCAAGAAGGTATGGCTTTACTGCAAGAAGGTGTCGTGCCTGCGCTTATTGAAAATGCCGCCAAACTTGCAGGTATGCCCGTAGGCCCCTTAGCCTTAAGTGATGAAGTCTCGATGGAATTGATGGACCGCATTGGCCGCCAAACTAAAAAAGATTTGGGCGATGCTTACGTCAGCCACCCAGCCGATACCGTTGTCGAAAAAATGGTGCACCAGTTAAATCGCATTGGTAAAAAAGCGGGCACGGGTTTTTATGACTATCCAGAAGATGGCAAAAAATCACTCTGGCCAGGCCTTGCTGAGCACTTCCCTGTGGCCGACACTCAGCCCAGTGTGGATACCATTAAACAACGCCTGCTTTACGCCCAAGCGGTAGAAACTTTGCACTGCGTAAGCGAAGGCGTTATTACGCGCCCCTCTGAAACCGATATCGGCTCCATTTTTGGCTGGGGTTTTGCCCCTCAAACTGGTGGGGTTATTTCCTTTATCGAAACCATTGAAGGACTACCCACCTTTGTTGCTAATGCGGATATGCTTGCCGATAAGCTTGGTGAGCGTTTCCGCGTTCCGCAATTGGCGCGGGAGATGGCTCAAGCAGGCAAAACCTTCTACGGCCAAGCAAAAGCCGCAGAAAAAGCGAGTGCGCCAGAACCCGCCTAAGGGTTGTCAAACAGGGCGCAGAAATGTGCCCTTTTTTGTGCTTTTTTTGTCATTTTATAGGATGACTTTGTAATAATTTCGCTAAAAATAACAACAGGCCGCCTTATGTCCCGCCGTGGCCGAGAATGTCGCACTTGATGTTTGGATTTGTTGCTAAAATGGAAGCTCCGCCTTCGTGCGCCGACCACTGAAACTCATTATGTTTAGAACAACTCTTTTTCTGCTGTCTTGGCTGTGTTTGGTATTTACCGTTCAGGCCGATGAAAAACACTTGGAGTTTAAACGCGCAGACATTAAATCTATCAGTGTGGTAGCACCCTTATGGGAAGGATTTACCAATGCGGACGGTACTGGGCTGTACTGGGAAGTACTGCGTGCGGTTTTCGAGCCAGAAGAAATTAAAATCAAACATGCCAATGTGCCCTGGAATCGCGCCGTAAAAATGGTGAGCAAATACAGTGTTTACAATGCCATTGTGGGCGAGATTTTAGACAGTGAGGAAAAACTAATTTTTCCCAAGTACGCTATAGATGTCGAGCGGATGTCGGTATTGAGCTTGGCTAAACGCCGTTTGGAATGGCATGGCGTCAGTAGTTTAAGTAATAAAAAAATTGGCTGGATGAAAGAGTACGAAATCATCGAGCCAAAAGACCGAGATTTTGAGCTGG
>JBDKHD010000193.1:0-25361 GCA_039797885.1 Pseudomonadota bacterium | reverse complement strand
AACATCGTGGATGGCGACCACCGTATGGAGCCGGGCATGCCTGAGTCCTTCAACGTGTTGGTTAAAGAGATCCGTTCACTGGGTATCGACATCGAACTGGAAAACGAATAAGCGCTGAGGGCGGCCTAGCTGCCCTCTTCAACGGAGCAAAATATGAAAGATTTAGTCAATTTTCTGCGTAATCAGAACAACGCTGATGAGTTTGACGCTATTCGCATCGGCCTTGCCTCGCCAGCGATGATTCGTTCATGGTCTTTTGGCGAAGTGAAAAAGCCAGAAACCATCAACTACCGTACCTTCAAGCCCGAACGTGACGGCTTGTTCTGCGCCCGTATCTTTGGCCCGATCAAAGACTACGAATGCTTGTGCGGTAAGTACAAACGCTTAAAACATCGCGGTGTTATCTGCGAAAAGTGCGGCGTAGAAGTCACCCAAGCCAAAGTGCGCCGCGACCGCATGGGCCACATTGAGCTGGCCTCACCCGTTGCCCACATTTGGTTCTTAAAGTCTCTGCCAAGCCGTATCGGCTTGATGCTGGACATGACCCTGCGCGACATCGAACGCATCCTTTATTACGAGTCATTCGTAGTGACCGAACCTGGCATGACCACTTTAGAAGTCGGTCAGCTGCTTACCGATGAGCAATATTACGAAGCCATCGAAGAGTTCGGCGACGAATTCGAAGCGCGTATGGGCGCCGAAGCCATTCAAGAACTGCTCGGTCAAATCGACTTAGCGGAAGAAGTGTCACGTCTGCGCGAAGAGATTCCTCAGACCAACTCTGAAACCAAAATCAAAAAGCTGTCCAAACGCTTGAAGATTTTAGAGGCCTTCTTGCAGTCGGGTAATGATCCCAAGTGGATGATTATGTCTGTGCTGCCTGTACTGCCGCCCGACCTGCGCCCCTTAGTGCCGCTGGACGGTGGCCGTTTCGCCACCTCAGACTTGAACGACCTTTACCGTCGTGTGATCAACCGTAACAACCGTCTGAAACGCCTGCTGGAGCTGAACGCCCCCGACATCATCGTGCGCAACGAAAAGCGCATGCTGCAAGAGTCCGTGGACGCTCTGCTGGATAACGGCCGTCGTGGTCGCGCCATCACTGGCTCGAACAAGCGCCCCTTAAAATCTTTGGCCGACATGATCAAAGGTAAGCAAGGTCGTTTCCGTCAAAACCTCTTGGGTAAGCGCGTGGACTACTCCGGTCGTTCGGTAATTACCGTAGGCCCGTCTTTGCGTCTGCATCAGTGCGGTCTGCCCAAGAAAATGGCGCTGGAGCTGTTCAAACCTTTTATTTTCGCCAAGCTGGAACACCGTGGTTTAGCGACCACCATCAAAGCCGCGAAGAAAATGGTCGAGCGTGAAACCGCAGAAGTGTGGGACATCCTCGCCGAAGTCATCCGCGAACATCCCGTGATGCTAAACCGTGCGCCTACGCTGCACCGTTTGGGTATCCAAGCCTTTGAACCCCAGCTGATTGAAGGCAAAGCCATTCAGTTGCACCCGCTGGTGTGTGCGGCCTATAACGCCGACTTCGACGGTGACCAAATGGCCGTTCACGTGCCTTTGACCATCGAAGCTCAGCTCGAAGCCCGCGCGCTGATGATGGCCACCAACAACGTGCTGTCACCCGCCAACGGCGACCCCATCATCGTCCCTTCTCAGGACGTGGTGCTTGGCCTGTACTGGATGACGCGTGACCGCATCAACGCCAAAGGCGAAGGCATGGCTCTGGCCGACCTAGACGAAGTGACTCGTGCTTACACCAGCGGCGCTGCGCACCTGCAAGCCAAGGTTAAAGTGCGTATTACCGAGCACCTGCCCAATGCCGAAGGCAAGCTGGAAGGCAAAACTCGCATCGTAGACACCACCATCGGCCGCGCACTGTTGTTCCGCATTCTGCCAAAAGGCCTGCCTTTTGAGATTGTGAACCGCCCCATGAAGAAAAAGGCGATCTCCAATCTGATCAACACCGCTTACCGTACCGTGGGCTTGAAAGACACCGTAATTCTGGCTGACCAAGTGATGTACACAGGCTTCCAGTATGCGACCCGTTCAGGCTCCTCTATTGGTGTGAACGACTTCGTGATTCCTGCGGCCAAAGCCAAAATCGTGGCCGATGCCGAAGCCGAAGTAAAAGAAATCGAAAGCCAATTCGCCTCAGGTTTAGTGACCCACGGCGAAAAATACAACAAAGTGATCGACATCTGGTCGCGCGCCAACGAACTGGTCGCCAAAGCCATGATGGAGAACCTGGGTAAAGAAAAAGTCATCGACCGTAACGGCAACGAAGTAGACCAAGAGTCCTTCAACTCCGTATACATGATGGCCGACTCAGGCGCTCGTGGTAGCGCGGCTCAGATTCGTCAGTTGGCGGGTATGCGTGGTCTGATGGCCAAGCCAGACGGCTCCATTATCGAAACCCCCATCGTGGCCAACTTCCGCGAAGGCTTGAACGTACTTCAGTATTTCACCTCCACGCACGGTGCGCGTAAAGGTTTGGCGGACACCGCCTTGAAGACAGCGAACTCCGGTTACCTGACTCGTCGTCTGGTGGACGTAGCCCAAGACTTAGTCGTAACCGAACGCGATTGCGGCACCGAAGAAGGCTTGGTTGTGGCTCCGCTGATCGAAGGCGGCGACGTAGTCGTGGGCTTAGGCGCACGTATCCTAGGCCGTGTGATAGCTCAAGACGTGTACAAGCCAGGCTCAGTCGGTGATGTCGTCGTCCCTGCGGGCACTTTGATCGACGAAAGCTGGGTACGCATCATTGAAGCGGCCAGCGTGGACGAAGTGATTGTACGCTCTGCCATCACTTGCGAAAGCCGCGTCGGCATTTGCTCTTGCTGCTACGGTCGTGACCTAGGTCGCGGTCATCAGGTCAACGTCGGTGAAGCTGTGGGCGTTATCGCCGCACAGTCCATCGGCGAACCAGGTACACAGCTGACCATGCGTACGTTCCACATCGGTGGTGCGGCCTCTCGTGCCTCTGCCGCCGACAGCGTAGTCGTGAAAAACAACGGTACTATTCGTTTGAACAATATGAAGACCGTAACCCGTACCAGTGGTGATTTGGTTGCCGTGTCGCGTTCGGGCTTCATCAGTATTACGGATGAATTTGGCCGTGAGCGCGAACACTACAAGCTACCTTACGGTGCGGTCATCAGCGCCAAAGACGGCGCGACTGTACAAGCTGGCCAAAAAGTCGCGGCATGGGATCCACACACTCACCCCATCGTGGCGGAAGTTGCTGGTAAGATGGAGTTTGTGGGCATGGAAGAGGGTATCACCATCAACCGTCAGACCGACGACTTGACTGGCCTCTCGAACATCGAAGTGATCGACCCCAAAGACCGCCCTGCTGCGGGTAAAGACATTCGCCCCATGGTGAAACTGGTCGATACCAAAGGCAACGAGGTGCTGCTGCCAGGCTCTAACGCCCCCGCTCAGTACTTGCTGCCTGCCCATGCTTTGGTTAGCCATAACAACGGCGACCAAGTGGGCGTGGGTGACATCCTCGCGCGTATTCCTCAAGCCTCCTCAGGCAACAAGGACATCACCGGGGGTCTGCCACGCGTAGCCGACCTGTTCGAAGCGCGTAAACCCAAAGAGCCAGCCATTTTGGCGGAAATCTCGGGTGTAGTGGGCTTTGGTAAAGAAACCAAGGGCAAAAAACGTTTGGTTATCACCCCCAAAGAGGGTGGCGAGCCTTACGAGGAGCTGATCCACAAATGGCGTCACCTCAACGTGTTTGAAGGTGAAAATGTGGAAAAAGGCGAGGTGATCTCCGACGGCCCGATGAACCCGCACGACATTCTGCGCCTAAAGAGCGTAGGCGAGCTGGCGATGTACATCACCAACGAAGTGCAAGAGGTTTATCGCTTACAGGGCGTAAACATCGACGACAAACACATCGAAGTGATCGTACGTCAAATGCTGCGTAAAGTGCTTATCCATGAAAATGGTGACAGTGGCTTTATCCCAGGCGACCAAGTCGAGTACTCGGCCTTCTTGGGAGAGAACGAAAAACTGGCTGCACAAGGCAAGATCCCCGCCAAAGGCGAGCGTGTACTTTTAGGTATCACCAAAGCCTCCTTGGCGACCGAATCCTTCATCTCTGCCGCATCGTTCCAAGAAACGACGCGTGTACTGACCGAAGGCGCGGTAACGGGCAAAGTGGACTACCTGCGTGGCTTGAAAGAGAACGTAGTTGTAGGCCGCTTGATCCCAGCGGGCACGGGCCTAGCCTACCACGCCGAGCGCAAGCGCAAACGTGGTAGCCGTGAGCAAGAACGCAGCAAAGCGGCTCCTAGCGTAGGCATCAGCGCCGACGAAATGGAAGCCAAGTTTAACGAAGCCTTCGGCGAGAGTTAAACCCAGCACGACAAAGACCCGCTTCGGCGGGTTTTTTTATGGGCGTTTGGCGCGTAGAGGCGTTGGGCGTTGGGCGTAGGGCGTAGAGGCGTAGAGGCGCCCATTGGGCGCCATATGGAGGCCAATGGCTTCCGCTACCGTTTCCGTCATTCTGCGAATGTCATCCAGCAAATGTCGTCCTGCGCGAAGTCGCAGGGAGCGTTGGGAGCTGGGGGTAAAAAGTGGGCAATAAAAAACCCAGCCGAAGCTGGGTTTCTTTTTAAGCCAGAGACTTATTAGAAGACTTGTCTGAAGCGTACATCTGTATAGCTAGTTACAGAAACGCCAGTGCTGGTTTGCATAACTAAGGGGTCAAACACATCAAAGGTGACTTGTTTAACAGCGGTATTGGTACCTGCTAAACGAACGGTCAAGCCACCGTAAGTCAGTTTGGTTGTACCAGCAGTGATGTCGCTTGTGCTCTTACCGGTTAAGAAGTTAGGAGCCAAGGTAACAACATTACCAGCAACTTGAACGTCTACGTTTTGAGCATTAACCAAAGTGGTGATATTGCCGCCCGAAACAGTCACACCTGATTTATTGATAACGTCAACCGCTTTGCTGAAGGTGATGGTCAGCTTGCCTTCGGTGCTATGAATAGCGTCTATGTCTGTGTTGCTGAAGCTTTCAACAAACAGACCGTATTCCGCACCTACGTTGATGGTTTGACCTGTCATTGAGATGCTGACCAATTGCTGAGATGAGCCAGCAGCGAAGCCATGGCCAGCTGAAACATCAGCATATTCTAAAGGTGCGCCACCGAAAGAGGCGTCACGAACACGGATGTTGTAACCAGCACCTAAGGTTAAGCCAGTGCCAGCAAAGGTCGCGCAGCCATTAGCAAAGCTGGCCGCCATAACGGGTTTTTCTTCGATGTTAACAAAAGTCAGCGTTTGTGCGGCTTGACCAGTAGTGAAGTTGTTACCAGTTGCAGGTTCCAGCTCAACAGTGGCGGTATCAACCAGCAAGTTTTTACTTGTATAGGTTAAGCAAACTTTGTAATCAGGCGCAGTGAAGCCAACTGGGAACAGATTGATGTTGCCCACTTTGAAGGTTTCTTTGTCATGCAAAGAAGAAGTACCGCCCTCTTGGTTCTTGCTGACGTTAGCGTTGATGGTTACATAGCCTACAAAGCTTTGATAGCCTTCGGCATCCACGCTGATTTTATAAGTGATATTGCCATCGATAGAGGTTGGAATGTCTTGGATGCTGTAGTAGCCAGTTTCTTTATCGAAAGAAGCTTTAACTTTCTTGTCACCTTGCCACAGGGTGACGTTTGCACCTTTGATGTCGCGCAGGTTTACTTTTTCTTTGGTTACAGCGTTGTATACGTCACCAGAAAGCGTGGTGGTGATGCTGTGAGTTTCGGGTTTGTATGCAGAGCTATCTGTGGTGTCACCACCGCAAGCGGTCAGCATTAAGGGGGTAGCAACAATGGCGGTTGCCAATGCTAGGGTTTTGATCGATTTCATTTTGAGTCCTCAAGAAAAATTGCTTTGCAGGGATAATTGATCAGCAATACAGCAATCCCTGCTTTCCGTTTTAAACGGTAGCGGAATGTTACGCAATGTAAGTGTTGCTGTAAACAGCGCCATCTAAGCTTATTTTCTGATATCAATTCGACCTTGGTCTTGCGGAGGTCTTATTTGCTCAATCCGGCTGTGCAAAGAAAGGTAAATCCTGGGCTTTGTCTGTTTTTTTTCTGGAGCCTGTGGCGCAAAGGTTCAGTTTCCATTCAGGCTGTTGTGCTAATCTTTGGCGCACAAATCCACAACAAAAACGAGGCTTTACTTATGCATAATTCTTCCAAATACCATCCATTACAGGCCATGCTGCACTGGCTGACGCTTTGGCTTTTGGTGGCGGTTTACGTTTTGATCGAGTTTAAAGGCATCTACCCCAAAGGCAGTGAGCCGCGCGAGCTGATGAAACACTGGCATTTTATGCTGGGTGCGCTGGTGTTGGTGGTTACCTTGGTGCGTTTGGTGCTGCGGGCGAAGTTTCCTGCCCCTGCCATCACCCCCAATCCACCTGCGTGGATGAGCGCCTTGGCCAAACTGATGCATGTGGCGCTTTATGCCTTTTTAATAGCGATGCCTGTGCTGGGCTGGTTAACGCTCAATGCTCACGGTAAAGCTGTGCCTTTCTTTGGTTTGGAGCTGCCGCATCTCATTGATGAAAACAAAGAGCTGGGCAAGCAGCTAAAAGAAATGCACGAAACCTTGGGCAAAGTAGGCTACGCCCTGATTGGCCTGCACGCGCTGGCCGCGATTTACCACCATGCTTTGATCAAAGACGACACCCTCACGCGCATGATGCCGTGGAAGAAATAACAGCAATAAAAGATGCAAAAAGGGCGGCCTAGGCCGCCCTTTTTTCTTGCGTTAGTGCAGCTTCAGCCTAGGTCGGATGACCTTGTTGATGCGGCCAACAATGGCCATCAGAGCAGTGCGCCAGTAGCCGTGTAGTGCGACTTGGTGCAGGCGGTAGAGGGAGATGTACATCATCTGCGCCAGCTTGCCTTCGATCATGATGGAGTTGCGCGATAGGGTGCTCATCAGGTTGCCAACCGCGCTGTATTTGCTGAGGTTGACCAAAGAGCCGTAGTCCTTGTACTGGTAATCGGGCAGTTTTTTACCGTCGCGTTTGGCGAAAATCACTTTCACCATGTGGCTGGCTTGTTGGTGTGCGGCCTGCGCGCGAGGTGGGACTTGTTTGCCGTCCGCCCCTGTAAAGGCGCAGCAGTCGCCAATGGCGTAAATGGAAGGGTCGCTGGTTTGCAGCTGGTTGTTGACGATAAGCTGGCCAGTGCGGTTGGTGTCTAGCCCAAGGGTGGCGACAAAGTGCGGTGCGCGTACGCCTGCCGCCCAGACTTTGATTTTGGCAGGGATAAATCCCCCTGCTTTGGTCACAAAACCCTCGGCGGTTACTTCGGTCACCATCGTGCCCGTGTGTACGCTGACACCTAGAGTTTCCAGTTCACGCAGCGCGGCTTGAGCGATGCGCTCTGGCAGCGCGGGCAGTAAGCGTTCGCCCGCTTCCAAAATATGCACGTGCATGTCGGCGGGGATAAGCTTTTTCATGCCGTAGCCAACCAGCACTTCGGCGGTGTAATACAGCTCAGCTGAAAGCTCTACCCCTGTTGCACCTGCACCCACTATGCCGATGTTTAGCGTGCGCGGCCCGCTGCCTAGGCTAGTGTTGGCGCGCAAAAACTCATTGAGCAGACTGTGGTGGAAGTGTTTGGCTTGGTCGCTGTTGTCTAAAAAGAAGCAGTGCTCTTTTGCCCCTGGCGTGCCAAAGTCGTTGGTGATGCTACCCACCGCTATAATTAGAATGTTGTAGTGGATGCGGCGCTCGGGAACAATGATTTCGCCCTTGTCGTCTTTGATGGCGGCCAAAATGACTTCTTTGAGCGTGCGGTCGATGCCGACCATGCGGCCCAGGTGAAAACGAAAGCCGTGATTGCGGGCGTGGGCAAGGTAATCCAAGCCATCGATGCCGTAATCCAGCGCCCCTGTGGCCACTTCGTGCAGCAGCGGTTTCCACAGATGGGTGCGGTTGGCGTCGATCAGCTCGATATAGGCTTTGCCTTTGCGCCCCAGTTTATGGCCAAGGCTCGTGGCCAGTTCCAAACCGCCAGCGCCGCCCCCTACGATCACGATGCGTTGCATAACGCCTCTCCAAAAATTAAAGTGCGGGCATTATACGCCTGCGATTTAACAGATGCTTAGGTTTAAGCGCCTGGCGCGTGTTCGATGAGTTTGCGGCTGATTTCCTCGGGCTTGTCGTGAGCCAGCCAGTGGGTGCGGCATGTTAAGCACGCTGAGGTTGTAACGCTTGGTTTCGTGATGCAGGGCGTACCACCAAGCCACCGCACCGCCCCAGTCGTGGCCAACTAAATGAAAGCGTTCCGCTGGGTAAAAATGACGGATGGCCAAAAGGGTCGATGCCCAGATGCAGCATGAGTATCGCCGCCGCAGGCAGCATGGCGGCGATCAGCCAAGGGTTAGTGGTCAAAGTTTGCGGCTACCTCTTGTACCTGCTCTTGTGTTTTGTAGGTGCTTTGACACAGAGCTTGGTTGAGCGCTTCTTCGGCGCTAAAGGGCGCTAAGGTGGCACATTTTTGCGCCAAGCTTTGAATGCGTTTTTGGTAGTCGTCGGCATCAATGCGGCTTAGCGCCACTATGTATTCGTTATAAATAACGGGCAGATTGCCTTCAAGCAGGAGCGCTTGCTCGAAGCGATCGATGGTGCGGGTGGCGGTTGCGCCGTAAGTCATGCGACCAATCAGCGAGCCAACACGCTCCACCACGCCTGCTTGAATGCCGCCTAAAGTGGTGGGGTAGAGGCTGTTTTTGGGGTTGTTTTGCGTAAATTGCAGCAAGGATTCTTGCGTCGAACCTAAAAAGCCTGTGGCCAGTGCTTGCGCTGTATTTAGGCGCTCTAAAATGCGCACGCGGGCATAAAGCAGGCCAAATTCGGCAAAGTTGTAGCCAGGCGTCATGGGCAATAGCGCTTCGGACTGCGCGGCGGCTTCGCGAAAGGACGCCAGTTTGTCTTTGGGCGAGCTAATCATAAAGGTGGAATACATCAGTTTGGCGTAAATCGCAGGCACAGCGCCCGCAGCCCCCAGCTGCATACCCAGCTCGTAGGCGTCTTTGAATTTACCTTCGTAATGAAAGCGCCACGCCTGCTGCACCGCCTCAACCATTGGCGCAGAGTTGCCAGCGGCTAGGGCTTTTAGCGCAGGGTGGGCATCGGGTGCTTCGGCTTGCTTTAGCGTGTATTGATGCGCCTGCGGGTATTTCTCGGCCATGCGTTTAAAAAACGCGGCATCGGGCCACTCTTGCTGAGTGCCTTTGGTCAGCTCAGGCCAAGCGGCTTTGAGCTTGTCGCCTGAATAATCGAACTGCGGCAAATTGCGCGGATAGTCTTTCCACTCTACGGCAAGGCTGGGCAAGGAAAGGCAGACAAAAAGAAAAGCGAGCAGAACACGCATAGAGCACCCCTGTAGTTATTATTTTTCGGGGATTATACGAGCTTGCGCTGGCGGAGCAGGGTGTTTTTCCGCCAGCGTTTTTACCCTTAGGGGTGAGAGCGCTTAGAATGCGCAGCCAGGTTTTAAGCCCAGTTTTTGCAGGATTTTGGCCAGCGGGCAAAATCCCGTGAAGGACGATTGCAGTAGGTTGGCACCAACAAAAGCCGTAAACCACAGCCAGTTCGGGCTGTGCAGTTGCGAAAGCAGTAAAGACAATAAAATAGCGGTGCCAGCAAAGGCGAGAACAGCGCGTTCAACAGTCATGGTAATTCCTCCTCAGGAAGTATGCGCATATAGTTATATAGAGATGAGCAAAGGTCAAGCGATTTCCATAATGCCTGCTGTTAATTTCTGTGCGGGGGTATCGGCCAAAGCCCGCGAAGGCGCTATAATCGCGCCTTTCATTCTCTCTTCGGGTTCCTTTCTTTTATGAAAAGCTCTGAAATTCGCCAAGCCTTTTTAAGTTTTTTCGCTTCCAAAGGCCACGAAATCGTGCCCTCCAGCCCACTGGTTCCTGGCAACGACCCTACCTTACTTTTTACCAACGCAGGCATGGTGCAGTTTAAAGACTGCTTCCTTGGCAAAGATCAGCGCAGCTACACCCGCGCGGTGTCTTCGCAGCGCTGCGTGCGCGCAGGCGGCAAGCACAACGACTTAGAAAACGTCGGCTACACCGCCCGCCACCACACTTTCTTCGAGATGCTGGGCAACTTCAGTTTTGGTGACTATTTCAAAGAAGACGCCATTGCCTTTGCTTGGGAGTTTTTAACCTCGGACAAATGGCTAGCTCTGCCCAAAGAAAAGCTGATGGTCACTGTCTACGCCGAAGACGACGAAGCCTTCGACATTTGGCACAAAAAAATGGGCGTGCCTGTAAACAAGATTGTGCGCATCGGCGACAACAAAGGCAGCCGCTATGCTTCGGACAACTTCTGGCAAATGGGCGACACCGGCCCTTGCGGCCCTTGCACCGAGATTTTCTTCGACCACGGCGATCATATCTGGGGTGGCCCACCCGGCAGCCCCGAAGAAGACGGCGACCGTTTTATCGAAATCTGGAACAACGTCTTTATGCAGTTCGAGCGCAAAGAAGACGGCACTATGGTGAAGCTGCCCAAGCCCTCTGTGGATACGGGCATGGGCTTGGAACGTATTTCCGCCATCATGCAGCATGTGCACAGCAACTACGAAATCGATATTTTCCAGGCCTTGCTCAAGGCCGCAGGCGAGCTGACAGGCTGCAATGACACCGAAAATAAATCCTTGCGCGTGATTGCCGACCATATTCGCTCCACCAGCTTTTTGATTGTCGATGGCGTGCTGCCCTCCAACGAAGGCCGTGGCTATGTGCTGCGCCGCATCGTGCGCCGCGCTGTGCGTCATGGGCATATGCTCGGCGCGCCTGCGGGCTTTTTCCATAAGCTCGTACCCGCGCTGGTGGCGCAAATGGGCGAAGCCTACCCCGAGCTTGCCAAGCTCTCTGAGCATGTGCAAAAAGTGCTGCGCCTTGAAGAAGATCAGTTTGCCAAAACCTTGGATAAAGGCATGGCGATTTTGGGCGAAGAAATTGCCAAGCTCAAAAGCGATAGCATCCCAGGTGAGCTGGCCTTTAAGCTTTACGACACCTACGGTTTCCCTTTAGACCTGACCGCCGACGTCGCGCGCGAACGCAATTTGAAAGTGGACGAAGCAGGCTTTAACGCCGCCATGGACAAGCAGCGCGAGCAAGCGCGCGCGGCAGGCAACTTTGCCGCCAACTACGGCAAAGGCTTGGAAATCGCAGGCGAAACCGCTTTCTTGGGCTACAGCCAGCTGGAAAATACCGGTGCGGTAAAAGCATTGTTTAAAGACGGCCAAGCGGTGCAAGAGCTCAAAGCAGGCGAGCAAGCGGTGATAGTGCTGGATGAAACCGCCTTCTACGGCGAAAGCGGCGGCCAGTGCGGCGACACGGGTTTCTTGAAAGCCGCAGGCGTGGTTTTCCAAGTGCAAAACACCCAAAAAGAAAGCGGCAACCACTTGCACCAAGGCGTGCTGGTGGAGGGAAAAGTTAAAGTGGGCGACAAGCTCAGTGCTACGGTCGATGCGCAAAAACGCCAAGCCACCGCCATTCATCACTCGGCCACGCACTTGCTGCACGCCGCGTTGCGCAAAGTGCTGGGTGAGCACGTTATGCAAAAAGGCTCCTTGGTAACTTACGACAAACTGCGTTTTGACTTCTCGCATTTAGAAGGCATCAAGCCTGCGGAGCTGGCGCAGATCGAGCGTTTGGTGAATGACCAAATTCGTGCCAACACCGAAGTGTCTACGCGCTTGATGAACATTGACGCCGCTCGCGCTACAGGCGCAATGGCGCTCTTTGGCGAAAAATACGACGACGAAGTGCGCGTGCTCTCTATGGGCGTGGATAACTTCTCGGTTGAGCTGTGCGGCGGCACGCACGCCAAGCGCACGGGCGACATTGGCCTGTTAAAAATCGTTTCTGAAAGCGGCATCGCTGCGGGCATTCGCCGTATCGAAGCGGTGGCAGGTCAAGCGGCGCTGGATTTTATCGCCCAAGAAGAAGCAGCCCTAGGCACGCTGGCGCAGAGCTTTAAAACCTCCAACGACAAAGTCGTAGAAAAGGTCGAACAGCTGGCCTTGCGCGCGCAATCTTTGGAAAAAGAACTGCAAACGCTGAAAGCCCAAATCGCTATGAGCGCAGGCAATGATTTGGTTGCCAACGCCAAAACGATAAATGGCATGAAGGTGCTGGCTGCCCGCCTGGACGGCGCCGATGTCGATACCCTGCGCACCGCCATGGATCAGCTGAAAAACAAACTGGGCAGTGCGGTGATTCTGCTGGCCTCCAACCTAGACGGTAAAGTTACCCTGTTGGCTGGCGTCACCAAAGACCTGCTCGGCAAAGCTAAAGCCGGCGACGCGGTGAAAGAATGCGCGCCCTTTGTTGATGGGCGTGGTGGTGGTAAACCCGACCTAGCTCAAGCAGGCGGCCAAAAACCCGAAGGCATCGATGCCGCACTCGCTGCCTTTGAAAAATGGGCTGAAGGGCTTTAGGGCGCTTGGCGCTGGGGGCGTAGAGGCGCCCAATGGAGGCCAATGGCCTCCGCTACGGTGAGGATGACACGCGCGGAATGATAGGAGTGGGCCGTCATCCTGCGCGAAGTCGCAGGATCCACAGAGTGTTATAGATTCCGCGACTGCGCGCGGAATGACAGGGCGCCCTATGGGTGCTGCAACTGCGTGCGGAATGGCAGGATTCATGTGCGTAGAGGCGCCCATTGGGCGCCATATGGAGGCCAATGGCCTCCGCTACCGCTTCCATCATCCTGCAAATATCATCCTGTGCGCGCGGAATGACGAAGAACTATTCACGCCAAGCGCCAAGCACCAAGCGCCCAACCCCCAACTCTAAAACAGCTGCTCGGGCGCGGCGGTTTCGTGTTCTTCTAAGCCGCTGCCTTCTCCCCCGTTTGGACGTGCGACTTCTTTGGGCACGTCTTCTTCGCGGAAAAATTCAAATATCGCATCGCTTTGCCCTGGGTAGGCCAGTAAGCCTGTCACGGGGTCGATGCGTACGCTGACAATGCCTGCGGGCTGTTCAAAGGGGTGTTCTGGGGTGTTGGCCAGAGCCACCGCCGTATAGTCCACCCAGATAGGCAAGGCAGTGTTGGAGCCAAAGGCGGCGCGACCTAAGGTGCGTGGTTGGTCGTAACCCACCCAAACGGTCGTCACCACGTCGGGGTTAAAGCCTGCAAACCACACGTCTTTTTGGTCGTTGGTCGTTCCCGTTTTGCCTGCCAAATCGTCACGTTTGAGCACCAGTGCGCGCTGCCCTGTGCCTAGACGCACCACGTCTTTGAGCATGCTCACCATTAGGAAGTTGGTGCGTTTATCCATCACGCGCGGCGCCCAAGTCGGATTGGGGCTGGGTGTAGGGTTCAGGCTGTCGGCTTCTTCACAAGGTTTGCAAACCTTGATGGGTTTGGCCTGAAACAGCAGCTTGCCCTTTTCATCTTCAATGCGCGAAATAAAGTAAGGCTGCACGGCAAACCCGCCGTTGGCCAGTGCCGCATAGCCTGTCGCCAGTTCCATCGAGGTGACGGCCGATGCTCCCAGTGCCAAAGACAGGTCAGGGTTGAGCTTTTGTTTGGGGAAGCCGAAAGGCGTGATGTAATTGATGGCGTTATAGGGGCCGACCTGGTTCAAAATCCGAATGGATACCAAGTTCTGTGATAAATACAACGCCTCGCGCAGGCGTGTAGGGCCATTGAATTTGCCGCTGTTATTTTGTGGCCGCCAAGTGCTTTCTAGTGTGGCGTCTTCAAAGACCACGGGCGCATCGTTGATGATGGTGGCTGGGGTAAAGCCGTTATAGAGAGCGGCGCTGTAAATAAAGGGTTTAAAGGCTGATCCTGGCTGGCGATCGGCTTGGATGACGCGGTTGAATTGGTTGCTACCTTGAGAAAAGCCACCCACTAAAGCCAAGATGGCGGCATCACTGGGATGCAGGGACACCAAAGAGCTTTCCACTTCGGGCCATTGCGCCAACAGCAAGCCGTTAGGTGTATCCTCGAGCCAAATTTCCATGCCTTCGCGTAAGACATCGCTGACGCTGGCTGGCTCTTTACCGACCGAATCTTGGCTTAAATTTGGGCGCGCCCACGTCATACCGCTAAAGGGCAGCCACTCTTCTTCATCGCCCGTAAAAATATAAGCGCCGTTGTTATGCAGGCTGGTCACTATGCCAGGGCGAATAATGCCTGAATTTTCGCCCATCAATTTGCCACGCCATTCCTCTAGCGTGAGCGGCCAGTCGATATCGTATTTCTTGTGGGCTTTGTCTTGCCATTCTTGTAGTTCGGGTTCGTTGGGTACATCTAAATAGCTAATTTTAGCCATGGGCTTAGGCGTGCGCCAGCCGTGATCGCGGTCGTAGCTCAGTACGCCTTTTTGCAGCGCCAAGTTGGCGGCATTTTGTTTGGCGGAGTGAATGGTGGTGTAGACGTTATAACCCTTGGTATAGGCGTCCTCGCCATAACGACGTACCAGCTCTTGACGCACCATTTCGGCTACATAGGGCGAAACTACGTCCGAGGCGGTGCCATGGTAGCGAGCAGTAATGGGATCTTGAGCAGCCTGATTGTATTCATCCAAGGTTATTTTGCCCAAAGACAGCATGCGGGCTAGGACATAATTGCGGCGCTCAAACGCACGTCTGGGGCTGTTGATGGGATTGGCAACAGAGGGTGCTTGTGGCAGACCTGCAATCATGGCAATTTGCGCCAAATTCAATTCGTGTATCGATTTGCCGTAATACACCTGCGCGGCGGCTTCAATGCCGTAAGCGCGCTTGCCCAAATAGATTTTGTTGATGTAAAGCTCAAGGATTTCTTCTTTGCTCAGCTCTTGCTCCATCTTTAAGGCAAGCATTATTTCGGTGAACTTGCGCGTGAAAGTTTTTTCCGAGCTTAAGAAATAGTTTTTAGCCACTTGCATTGTAATGGTGCTGCCGCCTGAGCGCTTTTGCCCAGTGCGTAGCAGTATCACCGTGGCGCGCAGCAAGCCTTTAACGTCGATACCGTTGTGCTCAAAGAAGCCGTCGTCCTCGGAAGCCAGCAGCGCATCGATAAAAATAGGCGGAACTTCACTGTATAAAAGCGGCGTGCGGCGCTTCTCGCCAAACTCGCTCATCAGCTTGCCATCCGCGCTGTAAACGCGCAGCGGCGTTTGCAGCTCAATATCGCGCAGCTCCTTGGGATTGGGTAAGCTTGGGGCCAAATACAAATAGACGCCCATCGACGCTAAACCGATGGCGGTAATAAGGGAAATGCTAAGCCATATAAAAAAACGAAAGAAAGAGTGCAAGAAAGTCATAAAGAAGTTGCCAAAAACGCCAGAAAGCCAGTAAATATGCGGGCTTGGCATTATAAGGGATTTTTGTTCTTTTGATAGGAATATGCTTATAATGGAACTACTATATAGGAATTGAATGAGCTTATGTGGGTAAGTTTATGATTCACAAGGGGATTGTTTGTGCTAGCCAAACTATTAAAGAAAAAGAATAAGGCTTTGCTAGGGGTTGATATCTCATCGACTGGCGTAAAAGTACTGGAGTTAAGTGAGCATAATGGCCGCTATCAGGTGGAAGCCTATGCGCGCGAAGCCTTACCTGCAGATGCTGTCGTCGAGCAAAGCATCAATAACGATGAAGCAGTAGGAAATGCGCTGAAAAAAGCGCTGTCACGAGCGCGTGCTGGCGCCAAAGGTGCGGCATTAGCGGTGTCTGGATCAGCGGTTATCGTTAAAAAAATCAAAATGAACGGCGCACTAAAAGAAGACGAGATGGATCATCAGATCCGCGCCGAAGCCGATCAGTACATTCCTTATCCGCTGGATGAAGTGGCGTTGGACTGGGAAGTGCACAGCGCGCCCGACTCTTCTGGCATGGTGGAAGTACTGCTTGCGGCCTGTCGTTTAGACACAGTGGACCGCCGCAAAGACGTGATTGAATACGCAGGTCTTGAAACCCGCGTTGTGGATATCGAAGCCTTCTGTTTAGAGCGCGCGTACCCTCTGATTGCAGGTCAGCTTTCCAATCGTGACGCCGTAGAAACGGTCGCCATTGTCGATATCGGTGCCAATATGACCACGCTTAGCGTGCTCGATAAAGGCAAATCCATCTACACGCGTGAACAGCTTTTTGGTGGCAAACAGCTCACTCAAGAAATTGCACAGCGTTATGGTTTAAGTGAAGAAGACGCCGCGCGCGCCAAAGCCGACGGCGGCCTGCCTGATGATTACGACAGCGAGGTGTTAGAGCCTTTCTGTCGCACTGTGGTGCAACAAGTCAGCCGTTCCTTGCAGTTTTTCTATTCATCCAGCCAATTTAACGACGTGGACTACGTCGTTTTAGCAGGCGGCACCGCCATGCTCCCAAATCTTGCCGATATGGTGCAAGAAGCCGTTGGTATTGCCACTGTGGTTGCCAACCCCTTTGTGAGCATGACCTTGTCCAGCAAGGTTAATCCCAGTGTATTAAATAACGACGCGGCCTCATTGATGGTGGCCTGTGGTTTGGCGTTGAGGAGTTTCGACTAATGGCAAAGATAAACCTCCTCCCTTGGCGTGCCGAGCGTCGTAAGCAGCGCCAACAAGAGTTTGTAGTTATTTTGAGCGGCGTTGTTTTCGCTGCCATTATGAGTGTGTATCTACTGAGTAATTACTATGCCGAAGCCGTGGTTTATCAACAGCAGCGCAACGCTTTACTCGAACAAGAAAACAAAGTTCTTGATGCCAAAATTCAAGAAATCAGCAATTTAAAAAATACACGCCAGCAGCTGATTGAGCGCATGAAGCTCATTCAAAATCTGCAAGGAAATCGCCCTGTAATTGTGCGTTTATTTGATGAGCTGGTGCGTATTGTTCCTGATGATTTGTATTTCACCAGCATCGAAGTACGCGGCAACGACATACGTGTGGTGGGCGTAGCAAAATCCAACAGCCGAGTTGCGACATTAATGCGTAATTTTGATCAGTCAGATTGGTTTGCTGAACCGACCTTAATTCGCGTTCACGCCAAAGGTGAAGGTCTAAGTGATTTTGAAATCACTTTGAAGCGCACCGAACCGGCAAGGGAAGGGGAATAAAACATGGCGGGAAAAATGAATTTGGATTTTAAAGCGCTTTCTGAGCAGCTTAAAAATATTCAAGTTGACGACATCAATAATATCGACTGGAAAAACATGGGTTCTTGGCCTGCTCCAGGCAAAGTATTTTTCTGTGTGCTGATATTCGTGGTGGTGTTTGTCGCTGGGTATTTTTATTTTGTTACCGAAGATATCGACGTTCTCGATCAGGCCAAAATTACCGAAGCGGATTTGCGCACAAATTTTGAAAGCAAGGCCTTTAGCGTTTCAAACCTAGACGCTTATCGTACGCAGCTTGAAGAAATGGAAGAAACCTTTGGTGCATTATTAAAACAATTGCCGCGTGATACTGAAGTGCCCGGGCTAATTGATGACATCAGTGCTGCGGCGCTAAACGCAGGTTTAAGCTTAAATGTGATGGATCCTCAGCGGATTACGCAAACGCAGTTTTACAACGAGCTGCCTTTGAATATTGACGTCGTCGGTGGTTATCACGAATTGGCGGCCTTTGTTTCAACCGTGGCATCCTTGCCTCGTATTGTGACGCTGCATGATTTCTCTATGTCCAAAACAGGTAAAGAAGGTCAGCTAAAGATGAATATCTTAGCGAAAACCTATCAGTACAATCCTGAGCGCGCAGGAGTTAAGAAATGAAAAAACTCCTTTTAGCATTACCCTTTTTAACTTTAGTGGGTTGCAGCGCCAGCGATGACATGAGCGACTTGCATGAGTTTATGAAAGAAACCTTAAATCGCCCGCGTGGACGCATCGAACCTGCGCCCGTATTTAAAGCCTATGAAACCTTTATTTACAGTGCTGGCAATATGCGCTCGCCTTTTGAATTGCCTATTTTGGAAAACGCCAATGCGGCGCAACTGAACAGCAATGTGCATCCCGACCTGACTCGCAACAAAGAGCCACTTGAAGAATTTGCGCTGAACCAAATCACTATGGTGGGCAGCATCCAACAACAAGGCGTGCTCTGGGCGTTGGTTAAAGACGGTAGCGGCAGCGTTGTGCGTGTGAAGAAAGGCTATTACATGGGGCAAAACCATGGCCGCATCTCATCGATTACGGAACAAGGCATTAACATTATTGAAATCGTGCCAAACGGCATGGGCGGTTGGTTAGAGCGCCCAAGAACATTGGCCATCGAAGGACTGGCAGGAGAATAATATTATGAAAAAGCAGTTTCACATGACCAAAGTAGCCTTGCCCGCCCTGTTGCTGTCGCTTTTTGCAACAAAGGCTGGCGCTCTATCGTTAACGGATATGAAGTTCACCGCATTGCCTGGTGATGTCACGGAAGTGCGCTTGCAGTTTGATAGCGCACCCCCAAAAATCACGGGCTACAGCATCGAACAGCCTGCGCGTATCGCCATTGATATGCCAGAAACAGCCAGCACGCTAAGCAGTAAGCGCCAAGATATTGGTTCTGGCAATGCGCGCAGTGCCACGGTGGTGTCCACCAAAGACCGTTCACGCTTGGTGATCAACCTCACTCGCAGCGTGGGTTACACCAGCCGCGTGGAAGGCAACAATATTATTCTGCAAATCGGCGGCAAAGAACCCGTGGTGGCGACAACCACGGCGACAACCACTGCGGCGACTCCAGCAACAACAGGCAGTGCCAGCGCACCTGCTGCGAAGGCTGCAACGCCAGCCATGCAAGGTTTGCGTGTCGTGAACGTGGACTTCCGTCGTGGTGAAGCAGGCGAAGGCCAAGTGCAAATCAGGCTGAACGACCCTCGTGCCAGCGCCAACATTCGCCGCGAAGGCAAGCGCATTATTGCCGAGCTGAAAAACGTCCAGCTGCCCGACAACTTAAGCCGTCGTTTGGATGTCACCGACTTCTCTACGCCTGTGCAATATATCGATGCCAGCCGTAGCAAAGACAGCACGCGCATTGTGATTGAGCCTGTAAACGACAAGTTTGAATACTTGGCCTATCAAACCGACAAGCTGCTTTCTATCAATATTTCCAACCCACCTGCGGATCAAAAAGCCGATGCCAAAAAGCAATTCCCCTTCACGGGCGAAAAGCTTTCCTTAAACTTCCAGAACATCGAAGTGCGTGCGGTATTGCAGCTGATTGCCGACTTTACTGGCCTGAACCTAGTAGCCTCGGACACCGTACAGGGCGGCATCACCTTGCGCCTGCAAAACGTGCCTTGGGACCAAGCCTTAGACATCGTGATGAAAACCAAGGGCCTAAGCAAACGTCAAATGGGCTCAGTGCTGCTGATTGCGCCTTCGGCGGAAATTGCCGCGCGTGAAAAATCCGAGCTCGATGCCGTGCGCCAAGTGGAAGAAGTCGCGCCGCTGATTACCGAATACATCCAGCTTAAATACGCCAAAGCCGCCGTACTGAAGCAAAAACTGCTGACTTCCGCACAGGGCTTGCTCTCTGAGCGTGGCACAGCGGTGGTGGATGAGCGTACCAATACCCTGCTGATGAAAGACACCGCCAGCAACATCGAAAAAGTGCGTGAAGTGATCAATATGCTCGACGTGCCTGTGCGCCAAGTATTGATTGAAGCGCGCATCGTGGTCGCTGCCACCAACGTAGGCAAAGAGCTGGGCGTGAAATGGGGTGGTGCAGGCTTTAAGAATAACGGCAGCACCGCCAACTATTGGGGCGGCAAGCAACAGACCATCACCGAAGGTAACCAAATTCTTTTTGGTGGTACGGGTGCCAATGGCAACCTAAGCGGCATTAACCTGCCCACCTCTAATATGGTGAACTTTGGCGCAACCAACTCGGCCGCCTCCAGCTTTGCCATTGGCTATCAAACCGCCGACTTCCTGTTGGACTTGGAGCTGTCTGCTATTGAAACTGACGGCCGTGCCGAAATCGTTTCTCAGCCGCGCGTGATTACCGCCGACGGCCAAACGGCATCCATCGAATCGGGTAAAGAGATTCCTTACCAAGAAGCCAGCTCCAGCGGTGCGACCAGCGTAGCGTTCAAGCCTGCGGTGCTGAAACTGGAAGTCACGCCTCAAATTACCCCAGACGACCGCATCATCATGGACTTGGTCATCAATCAAGACTCTGTGGGTGAGGTAACAGTCACAGGCGTGCCCACCATCGACACCAACTCCGTACAAACTCAGGTGTTGGTTGATAACGGCGAGACAGTGGTACTAGGCGGTATCTTCCGCAGTGAAGAAATCAACACCATCAACAAAACGCCTTTCTTTGGTGACCTGCCTTTGATTGGCGCGCTGTTCCGTTATAACAATCACTCCAGTGAAAAGAGCGAGCTTCTGGTGTTTATCACACCACGCTTAGTGAAGGATTCTTTGACCAATCGCTAAGATGCAAAAGACCTCTGTATATTTGGTTGGACCCATGGGTGCTGGAAAAAGCACCCTTGGTCGTTTATTGGCCGCCGAGTTAAAGCTGGATTTCTACGATTCCGACAAGGTAATCGAAGAGCGCAGCGGCGCCAACATTCCATGGATTTTCGATATGGAAGGCGAGGCGGGCTTTCGCGAACGTGAAGAGCAAGCCATCGACGAGCTGACACAAATGCCCAATATCGTGCTGGCAACAGGCGGTGGCGTGGTCATGCGCGAAGCCAATCGCCAGCATTTAAGTTCGCGCGGCACGGTGGTGTACTTGCGCACCTCGGTTGGGCAGCAGCTGGCGCGCACCGCCAAAGATAAAAATCGCCCGTTGCTACAAACCGCCAACCCAGAGCAAGTTTTGCGCGAGCTCTTTGCCAAACGTGACCCTTTGTATTTGGAAGTGGCGGACATAGTGATAGACACCGACCAGCACAGCCCGAAATGGATGGTGCAAGAATTAAAGCGTTTGATAAAAGGCGAGACATGCAAACTTTAACAGTGGATTTAGGCAGCCGCAGTTACCCCATTTTTATCGGTAGCCAATTACTGGAAAACAGTGCTTTGTTTTTGCCCTATATCAAAGGCAAACAAGTGCTGATTGTGACCAACACCACCGTTGCACCCTTGTATTTAGAACGCGTGAAAAAAGCCTTAACAGGCCTGCAAGTGGACAGCGTTATTTTGCCCGATGGCGAACAGTACAAAACGCTTGAAACCTTAGATCTGATTTTTAGCGCCTTGCTTAAGCACAAACACAATCGCACCACCACCTTGCTGGCTTTGGGGGGCGGCGTGGTCGGTGATATGTGTGGTTTTGCCGCAGCGGCCTATCAGCGCGGCGTAAACTTTATTCAAGTGCCCACCACCTTGCTGTCGCAGGTCGATTCCTCAGTGGGAGGTAAAACAGGGGTAAATCACCCACTGGGCAAAAACATGATCGGCGCGTTTCATCAGCCGCAAGCGGTGATTGCCGACACCAGCACGCTCAATACCTTGCCCGATAACGAGCTTTCCGCAGGCATGGCCGAAGTCATTAAATACGGACTGATTGGCGATGCGCAGTTTTATGTTTGGCTAAAGAGCAATATCAGCAAGTTGCGCGCGCGCGACCCGCAAACCGTGGCCTTTGCCATCGAGCGCTCCTGCCAAAATAAAGCCGCTATTGTCGCGCAAGATGAAAACGAAAACGGCATACGCGCCACGCTCAATTTAGGGCACACCTTTGGCCATGCCATCGAAGCGCACCAAGGCTATGGCCAATGGCTACACGGCGAAGCCGTAGGTGCAGGCATGCTGCAAGCCGCCGACCTAAGCGCGCGCTTGGGCAAAATTACTTGGGCGCAAGTGCAAGAGCTAAAACAGCTGTTGCAGCAGGCCAATTTGCCCGTGCAAGGGCCAAAAGATATGACAGTCGAGGACTACCTAAGCCGCATGGCGGTGGATAAAAAAGTGCTGGATGGCCGTATTCGCTTGGTCTTGCTTGAAGCCATAGGTCACGCATGGATTACCAGTGACACGCCAAAAGAATTATTAGAACAAACCTTAAAAGCAGGCGATCAATTAGGAATTAATTAGCCCGCATGGAGAAAAGTAATGACAGATTTTGGCTTTAATATCGACGCCAATCCGCCACACCAGACCCCTGAGTCTGTTATTACGCTATTACCCGAGCAAAAAACAACGCTCGATAACCTGTTGCACATGGTGAACTTCGGCGACATGTTGCTGCTGGTTACAGGAGCGCACGGCAGTGGTAAAACGACCGTGGCGCTGGAGCTGGTGCGACAAAGCGGGCAAACAGAAAACTGTCTGTATATTTTGGCTGATCTGATGTTTGGCGTGCCCTCGTTGCTGCGCCGTATTGGTGATCTGTGCCAGCTGAGCTTGCCCACCCAAACCGCCGAAGCCATCGAGATACTGAAACACAACGCTGCATTACGCGCCGATGATGAACGCAAGCTCATCGTTATTATTGATAACGCCGATCAAATTGATGTCGAAACGCTCAATGAAATTGCGCAGCTGTCCGAACTCTTTGGCCGAGGCATTCGTTTTGTGCTTTTGGGCGTAACAGGCTTTGAGCAGCATATTCGTAGCAAATCCGCTCGCATGTACACACTGCCGTTGTTACCTTTAGGTTCTAGCAGCGCACAGGCTTTATTGCAGCGTAAGTTCAGCCCCAATGCGCCTTTGCCGCTGGCGCAAGAAGATTTAGCCCATATTTATGACAAAGCCCAAGGCCTGCCTGGGGCGTTAATTTTATTAGCAGGAGATTATGTGATGACGGTGGATGAAACGCGCACTCCCAACTCCAAGAAAACGCCAGCCAAGCCTGCGGCTAAAGCGCAAAAATTTCCGCTCACTCATGTTTTGGCATTGGCCTTTGTGGCCTTGGCCTTATTGTTTTCGTACCTGTACAACCCCAGCAAAAGTGAAGACACCGCAGCCAACAATGAGCTGCCCACCGAGCCTATGGATGTTTTAAATAGTATCCCGCTGCCTGAGAACAACGCTCAGGCTCCTGCTCAGACTCAGGCCGAATCCATCCCCGTGCCTGCGCCCGATTACAACTACAGCCAAACTGAGCCAGCCCCCATCAATACCGAGCCTGCACCCAGCCTGGAGCTAAGCGAAGAGCCTGTTGCCATTGCGCCTGTGCCACGCCCGCAGCCCGCTGTTAAAGCCGCGCCCGAACCCAAGGCCGCCTCCGCTCAAAACACCGCCAGCTCAGATAAGCAAAAGCTTAAAACCGTACAGTCTGGCTTTGTCGTGCAAGTCTTTGCCAGCTACGAGCTAGCCAGCGCTAAAAGCTTTATAAAACAATACAGCAGCATCAAACCCGCACTGTATTGGTACGAAACACGCCATAACAACAAACCTTGGTATGTGGTGGTCGCAGGCGTGTACAAAGATCGCCAGAGTGCGCAGCAAGCGGTAGAACGCTGGCCTGCGGCTTTGCGTAAACAATCCCCTTGGATTCGGGATATTAAAGCGGTGCAGGAAGCCCTGCGCTAACACTCAACCAAAGTGGTTTTGTACGGTGTGCCAGTGCTATGCTGGCAGCCTAATAAAAACTGGATTAAACACATGGAGCGCAACGCATGTTTAACTCAAAAAAACTTTTAGTACTGGCTTTAGCCAGTGCCCTAGCTGCCTGCGGTGGCGGTGGTAAAGACATTGGTGCTGGAAAAGGCACAGGAACTGGTACGGGGACGGGTAACACCAATACGGGTGGGAATATCGTCGATAACACGGGTGGCAGCGATGTTTCTACCAATACTGATATCAAAAACCCGTTATTAGGTTCTGGTGTAGGTAGCACCTTTAAAAAAGGCGCTTTGGATATTGGCATTGGCAGCGCCACTTTAAGCGCAGGCGGTAGCACCAAAATTTCGGTTAGTATCGTCGATGGAGACAGTAATAACGCCAGAATCATATCGCAAACATTTTCGGTGACCTTCTCCTCGGTATGCTCGGAAGCCGACCCCGCTAAGGCTGTATTCAGTAAAAACGACGTTGCTACATCAGGTGGTGAGGCGACAGTTACTTACAAAGCCACAGGCTGTGAAGGTGACGATTTTATCACCGTAAAACTGCGCGGTGCCGAAGGCGGTAAAGACCTGCAAACCATCATTGGTAAAATCAAGGTGGCACCTGCGGAAGTTGGCGCCTTGTCTTTTGTTGCCAACGGAAGCAATAGTTTGTCGTTACAGGGAGTGGCTGGCAGCCTGCCACCAAATACCACAGTCACATTCAAATTGACCGACAAAACCAATAACCCTATTGCTGACCGCCCTGTGTCTTTCAAGTTATCCAATACTAATGGTGGTGTGGGTCTGGCACTGGCTTCCGATCGCACCGACACCGAAGGTAATGTGAAAGCGGTTGTATTAAGTGGTAAGACTCACAACGCGGTTACTGTTTATGCAACCGCACTCTTGTTGGATAACACAACAGAAATCAGCACCAGCTCTCAACCTATCTCTATTACGACGGGCTTGCCCAGCCAAGAGCGTGTGTCTATCGCGATGAAACCTTTTAACCCAGGCGCTTGGAATATTGACGGTTCTGAAGTGGAGGTTAAGGTTACGGTAGGCGATGCTTTTGGTAACCCAGTTCCTGATGGCACTGTTATTAACTTCATGGTAGAAAGCGGCGTAATTCAACCCTCTTGCCCAACCGCAGGCGGAGTTTGTACTGCTAAATGGATCAGTGGCGGTAAACGCCCAGGTCAATTTGATGCTACGACTCAGGTTAATGAGACTCAGGTAGGCTTTACTACAGTACTCGCCTACACCGAGGGTGAAGCGGGCTTTGCGGATGTAAATGGCAACGGCTTGTTTGATACTGGAGAAGCATTCTTAACCTTCGCAGAACCTTTCCGTGATGATAATGGAAATGGCACTCGTGAGCCCCTAGAACGCTTTATCGATACAGACTTCAATGGTGCGTATTCTCCAGCTCCTAGTTTGTATGAGGGGGCGCAATGCTCGGCAGCCAGAAAGGCAGAAGGCCACTGCGCGCGTTTAGCGCATGTGCGTGTGCATGAGCGCTTTGTGCAGTCTGTAGCCAATGCCATGGATATGAGCTTGTATTCTTGCGGGGCAGGTACCTGCTTACCCTTTGATTACAACGCGGGCTTGGGTGCAGCCGACTCTATCTTGGTTATCCTAAGAGACAGCAATGGCAATCTGCCTGCCGCAGGCGCTACCTTGGATGTCACTGGCACAGATTATGATATGTCAGGCGACAAGGGTGTGGTTGCACCGATAGGAATTGGTTCTCTGAGCGGCTTAGGCTATACAGGCCTTCCAGCTTATGGTGCGCATTATTGGGTTCACTATGTTGTTAAAAGCACAAAGGGACCAGACAGTAAAATCGAGCTGGTTGCCAAGAGCGGAACCAAAGAA